>CACZPB010000203.1 GCA_902782905.1 uncultured bacterium | reverse complement strand
TAGAGCAATCAACTCTGCTAAGTTTTCAGGAGTCAATTTCGTTTCATTGATTTCAACTTTGTTTTCCTTTAAATATGCTGCAATTTCGCCCATCATGAAGTTTACTGCAGTTTTTGGATTAGCCCCAAGTTCAAGAACTTTATCAAAGAATAAAGCTGATGCCATCTGCTCTACAATTACCCCTGCATCGTATTCACTAAGACCTAAGCCCATATATCTTTGTCTTTTTTGTTCCGGAAGTTCAGGCATTGTTTTTCTGATATCTTCTACCCATTCTCTTGAAATTTCTAAAGGCATCAAATCAGGTTCAGGGAAGTATCTATAATCGTGAGCGTCTTCTTTTCCTCTCATAGAGCGAGTTTCTTTTAAGTTATCATCCCAAAGTCTTGTTTCTTGGACTACTTGACCGCCTTCTTCAACGATTTCTATTTGTCTGTCAATTTCGTATTCAATAGCTCTTTGAAGTGCTGAGAAACTGTTTACGTTTTTGATTTCGGCACGAGTACCGAATTCTTTAGAACCTTTTGGCATAATGGAGATATTCGCATCACATCTCATAGAGCCTTCTTCCAAGTTTCCGTCGCAAACTCCTAGGTAGCGGACAATGTTACGAAGTTCTTCCATGTAATTACGAGCTTCTTCGGATGAGCGCATATCAGGCTCTGATACGATTTCAAGAAGCGGAGTTCCTGCACGGTTCAAGTCAACCAGAGAGTATGTTGCGCCGTTAATGCCAGCTGCACCGACGTGAACAAGTTTACCTGCGTCTTCTTCCAAGTGAGCACGTGTAATACCGATTCTTTTGCCTTTAACATTTATCCATCCGTTGACACAAATCGGTTCATCATATTGTGAAATTTGATATCCCTTTGGAAGGTCAGGGTAGAAATATTGTTTTCTATCGAATTTGCATCTTGCAGGGATTTCGCAGTTTAGTGCAAGTCCAAGCAAAATTCCCATGTTTACACATTCTTTATTCAAAACAGGCAAAACCCCCGGCATACCTAGAGTAATGGCACTTGTATGTGAATTTTGTTCGCTTCCGAACTCGGTAGAATCCGGTGCAAAAATTTTTGATTTGGTCTTAAGTTGAGCGTGAACCTCAAGCCCAATAACGACTTCATATTTATCTCTCAAATCTGACATAATTTATCCTCTTTTCTATATGAGAATATTTTAGCATAAACAAATCTGTTATTTATAACTATGCCAAACTTTAAAACTTTTTATTTGTTCTGTAAGCTTTTTATAATCACCCTCAAAAGTTATACATCTGTCATCTATTTGTAAATAACTTGGGACTTTTACATTGGTCACATCATCTACGTATTGTCTTAAATCATTTTTTATTACCCATTCGGAAGCAAGTAAAGAATTTCTAGTAGTAAATATTTTAATTTTGAATTGTTGCGATAATTCCTTAATAAACTCTAGTGCGCCTTTTTTAATAGGTGGTATAAAGTTTTCATCAAATTTACCCGTGTAGGTATTCAAAACTCCGTCTAAATCAATTAATATGGTTTTCTTAAAATCATTATTCATTTTACACAACTTATATTCACTTTACTGATTATATATTCATTTTAATTTCTTAAATAAATCTTGTCAAATTGGTAAAATTTAAGTATGGATAACATTGAACTTATAAAACTGGGTCAAAAGATAAAGTTCGAAAGAACAAAGAGAGATATGAGCCAAGAGCAACTAGCTGAACTCTCAAATATTTCTATTCATGGAGTAAGCAATATAGAAACAGGTAAAGCAGATGTTAAATACACAAATTTACTTAAAATAGCTAAAGCCTTTAATATAAAAATATCCGAACTGCTGGATTTTAATTTATAAAATTTTATATATTCTTCAAATGCTCAATTTTAACTTCGGGTTTTAAGAGGACAGAGATTGCATCAATTCTGTATTTTTTGTAGTTTGGATTTTCTTGCAGGTATAAAAACAACCCTTGTTTTATATGGTTATATTTAGTTGGAGTAATTGCCTCTAAAGGGCTTCCGTAAACACCACTTTTTCTCGTCTTAACTTCAACAAAAACAAGCGTACCTTTATCAAGCGCAATAATATCAACTTCGCAAAATCTCGAAAACTTACGGTTTGTTTCAAGAATTTTATACCCCTGTTTCAAAAGATACTTTTTCGCTATTTCTTCCCCGTTTTTTCCTATAGAAATATTTGACATGCCAAAATTATATCATATTGCATGTAAATTTCGCATGCCTGCTCAACTTCGTTTATGTTAAAATATTCCTTAGAGAAAGAATTAATTTGAGGGATTTATAATATGAAAATGTCAAAATTGTTTGTGCAGACACTACGAGAGTTTCCGTCTGATGCGGAAGTTGTTTCTCACAAAATGCTTGTACGTGCAGGTTTTATAAGAAAACTTACAATGGGTGTATACAATTACCTTCCGCTTATGTGGAGAGTATTGAAAAAAGTAGAAAACATTGTTCGTGAAGAAATGGACAGGGCAGGAGCACAGGAACTCCTTATGCCGTTTGTTCAACCTAAAGAACTTTGGGAAGAATCAGGAAGATGGGGAGCATACGGGGCAGAGCTTATGCGTCTAAAAGACCGCCACGGAAGAGAAATGTGTCTTGGACCTACGCATGAAGAAATCATTACTGCAATTGCTCGCGACGGACTTAAATCTTACAAACAATTACCTGTAAACTTATATCAAATTCAATCAAAATTCAGGGACGAAAGAAGACCGCGTTTCGGACTTTTGAGGGGGCGTGAATTTATTATGAAGGATGCTTATTCTTTCTCAACTTCACAAGAGGAACTCGAAAAAGAATACCAAAATATGTGGAATGCTTACACTCCAATCTTCAAACGCTGTGGTCTTGATACAAAAGCCGTTCAATCTGACTCAGGTGCTATTGGCGGAAGCGTTAGTCACGAATTTATGGTAATTACTGATACTGACGCAGGCGAAAATGACGTATTCTATTGCGACTGTGATTATGCCGCAAATTCAAATCACGCTGTTTCAAAACTTCCAGAGGCTAAAATTGTCGGAGATTGGGATGAGGCTAAGATTGTTGATACACCAAGCACTCATTCAATCGAAGAACTTTGTGAATTCTTAAACATTCCTGCTACAGTTATTGTTAAAACCCTTGTCTACATCGTAGACAAAAAGCCTGTTTTGGCTCTTATAAGAGCCGACAAGCAGGTCGAAGAAACCAAGCTTATGAATGCCGCAGGTGGTACAGACATAAGAATTGCAACCGCAGGTGAGATTGAAGAAATGATGTCAGTAAACGGATTTGACTCGGAAAAAGGGTTCATCGGACCTAAAGGATTAAAAGAATATAATGGTTATCCGATTACCGTTATTGCCGATGAAACCGTTAAAGAAATGAAAAATTTTGTAATCGGTATAAATAAAAAAGATGTCCATGGAGTAGGTTACAATTGGGGAACAGACGTAGAACTTCCTCAAATTGTTACTGACATTCGTCTAGCGGAAGCCGGTGAATTTTGTCCTGTTTGCGGAAAACCGCTAAAGGTCACAAGAGGTATTGAAGTAGGTAATATTTTCCAGCTTGGTACAAAATACTCAAAACCAATGAATGCGGTATACTTAGATCAAAACGGAAAATCCCAGCCATATATTATGGGATGCTACGGAATAGGTATTTCAAGAACAGCAGCTGCAGCTGTTGAGGCTCATCACGATGAGCATGGAATCAAATGGCCGCTCTCTATAGCTCCATATCACGCAATTGTAATTCCTGTAAGTACAAAAGATGAGCTTCAAATGAAGGTTGCAAATGATATATATCAAACACTTCTAAAGCACGGAGTTGAAGCTGTTTTAGATGACCGTGACGAACGTGCCGGAGTAAAATTTAAAGATGCTGACCTAATAGGCTTCCCATACAGAATTACCGTCGGTAAGACAATATCTGAAGGACTTGTCGAGTTTAAAAACCGAGAAAGCGAAGAACTCACAAATATTAAGCCTGAAGAAGCCGCCGAAATAGTAATTACAGCAGTTCATGAAATGAAGGTGTAATATTACACCCAATCCCAACCTTCTCTATAAGGGGAAGGGGGTAAAAATTTTAAAAATTTAGGAGTCAAAAATGACCTCATCATATACAAGCAGAAAGAAAACTCAAAAAGAAGACTTATCGCAGCTTATGCCTCAAAATATTGATGCCGAAGAAGCAATCTTGGGTGCAATATTGGTAAGTCCCTCCTGCATGAACAAAGTTGTCGAAATTCTTAAGCCGGAAGCTTTTTATAAACCGGCTCACAGGTATGTATATGAAGCTATGCTTCAACTCTATAACGGAGAAGATAAAATTGATATTGTATCGGTCTCTGATATTTTGAACATTAATCAAAAGCTTGAACTGGTAGGAGGCCGTGCGTTTATAAATGATTTGAGCTATAAAACAATAACAACCGCTAACGTTGAATACTATGCAAGAATAGTTCAAGAAAAAGCTATTAAGCGTTCACTTATTAACGCCGGCTCTGATATTGTATCAACGGGTTACGACCTTAACCCAGTAGAAGAATCTTTGGAAATAGCCGAAAAGCTTATTTTTGATATAGCCTCTCAAAAAGCCTCTAAAGCACTGGCTCCAATAAAAGAATTGGTTTATGATACTTACGCAAAGATTGAAGAACGTTATAACAATAAAGGTACGCTAACGGGCGTTTCAACAGGCTTTTACGATTTAGATACAATGACAAACGGGCTTCAGAAATCAGATTTACTAATCTTAGCTGCTCGTCCGGCAATGGGTAAAACAGCGTTTGCACTAAATATAGCACAAAATGTTGCACTCAGGGCAAATACTCCTGTTGCAATATTTTCTTTAGAAATGTCAAAAGAGCAGCTCGTTCAGCGTCTTTTGTGCTCGGAAGCCGAAGTTGACACCCAAAGGCTTAAAACTGGCAACATGCAATCTAAAGATTGGGAAAAATTGGCTATAGCAATGAATAATTTTGCAGAGTCTCCAATTTATATTGATGACACAGCAGGTTGTACAATTACTGACTTGCGTGCAAAATGTAGACGTCTTGCAATGTCAGAAAAAAATCTGGGCTTGATAGTAATAGACTACTTGCAACTTATTGAGGGAACCGGCAGAGAAGACCGTATGCAACAGATTTCGAGTATTTCAAGAGGGTTAAAAATACTTGCAAAAGAGCTTAACATTCCTATTCTTGCTCTTTCTCAGCTATCCCGTGCGGTAGAAGGCAGAACAGATAAGCGCCCAATGCTATCTGACCTTAGAGAATCAGGTTCTATTGAACAAGATGCTGATATTGTAATGTTTATTTACCGTGATGAATATTACAAAAACGCAAACGACGAAGAAGATGACGCCGAAAAAGCCTCAAACAAAGGCGAAGCGGAAATTATACTCGCAAAACACAGAAATGGTCCTGTCGGTACAGTTAAACTTCTCTTTCAAGGTTCTATTACGAAGTTTAAAAATCCGATTAAAACAGACGTATTCTAACTTACTTTTTTCTTTACGGAAAGAAAAAAGTAAGCAAAAAAGAAACGAACATTGGGTCGGCTTTTAAGTCAATAATTCTACATTGCATTTGTCAACTACAAGGTCGCCTCATTCGTCTAAACTACTAGAAATAGAATGGGCTGTGCCCACGAACTTTTCCTTCATAAGGAAAAAATAACCAAAAAAGAAACGAGCACTGGGTCGGCTTTTAGGTCAATAAAACCAAATTTAATTTATCAACTACAAGGTCGCCTCTTTCGTGTCTGCTACAAGAAATATATGACATATTTTTCCATAATCATACTTGCTATAGCTCTTTCAATCGATGCTTGCATCGTTTCGTTTTCTTACGGGCTTAAATACGACAAGGAAAAATTCAAAAATGCCATGCTTCTGGCTTCTTTTACCGGTTTTTTTCAGGCAATGATGCCTGTTTTAGGATACTTTTTGACAAACTTTGTGCGCGGGCATATTCAACCTTACGCAAACATTATTGTATTTTTAATATTTACATATTTAGGTGTAAAATTTATTCTCGAAGCATTTGAAAAGGAGAAACAAAAAAATCTTTGTATTGATATAAAATGTCTAACACTAATTGGAATTGCAACAAGTATTGATGCTTTCTCTGCCGGAATTTCGCTATCTTTGTATGGTAACAAAATTCTAAAACCGGCACTCCTTATCGGCTTAATTACTTTCTTTAATTCTAATCTCGGATTTTTCTTAGGAGGAAAACTTAAAAACAATCCATCAAAAATTTTAGAAATTATTGGCGGAATAATATTGATTTTACTTGGTATAAAGGCCGTACTATAAAAAGGAAGGTTTAATATGAGTGAAAAAGAAAAAATGTTAAAAGGCGAGCTTTATGATGCAGGCTATGATGAAGAACTAATAAAAGAAAGGGTGCATTGTAAAACTTTATGCAGGCAATATAATAATCTTCAATACACAGATTTGGATGGCAGAAAGTCTCTAATGCAAACGATTTTAGGCAAAACTAAGGGGCAATTTTTTATCGAGCAGCCGTTTATGTGCGATTATGGTTATAATATAGAGATTGGCGAAAATTTTTATTCTAACCATAATTTAATTATACTTGACCCTGCAAAAGTAATTTTCGGGGACAATGTTTTTATTGGTCCAAACTGTGGTTTTTACACAGCAGAACATCCCATTGATTATAAAACAAGGATTAAGGGATTAGAATTTGCTAAACCTATAAAAATAGGAAATAACGTTTGGATTGGAGGAAGTGTAACAATTTTAGGCGGAGTAACAATCGGTGACAATGCCGTTGTTGCGGCAGGTTCTGTTGTAACAAAAGATGTTCCTCCAAACTACCTCGTTGCGGGAGTTCCGGCAAGGAAGATAAAAGAAGTATAAAAAAGGCGGGCATATTTTTTAATATGCCCGCCTTTTATTTATTGTTCTTATAATGATTCTCTATATATAGTCTCCACTGCTTCTCTGGTTGCCTTTGTCGGTGCAATTCCCAGCAATCCATCAAGAGATGGAGTTGTAAAAGCAAGTTCCGTAAGCTTTTCGACATCAGCTTCGCTAAAACCTTCATCTTTCAATTTGTTTGGAACGTCAACAGATTTTAGCCATTCATAAACGCTCTCTGAAGCTTTATCCGCACTTGAAAAATCTTTAGCAATAGGTTCCAAAATATATTTCAAGGTTTCAGACTTAGCAGAATAAATATTTTTTATAACGGCAGGGAGCAATATTGCTAAACCCAAACCATGTGAAAAATCAGGTTTCATAGCACTCAGCGGATGTTCTAATGCGTGAGTATAGTGTAAAAGTCCGTTATCGAAGCAAACACCTGCTATCATTGCAGCATAGCAAAGATAGTATCTTGCTTCTTTATCAGCAGGATTAGCAATTGCTTTCGGTAAATATTTTGAAACAAGCTCAACGGTCTCCCTTGCAAGCGTAATAGTATAAGGAGACGCAACAACAGAAGTTGCAGCCTCTACAACGTGGTTAACTGCGTCTATTGAAACATATCTTGTTTGTTTTGGAGAAAGACCGACCATCAAATCAGGGTCATCAATTGCAAATTCAGGATAAATGCAATCGTAAGCAATAGCAGGTTTATAATTTTTCTCCAGAATAGTTGCTACCGCAAATCTGTTGGTCTCGCTTCCGGTTCCGTGAGTTAAGTTTATTGCCACAATCGGGGCAGCTTCAGTTGGTGCAAACTTGAATGTATACAAGCTGCTTCCGGTCTCATTCGGGTACTTGAGAAGTATAGCTACGGATTTTCCTGCATCTGTAGGTGAGCCGCCGCCTATTGTTATAACTGCCTTTGCCCCAAATTCTTTTGCCATTTGAGTTGCTTCATCAATAGCATCAGTTGTCGGGTTTGGAGTAACTTTATCATAGTTAATATATCCGATATTGTTTGCCTTAAGCGCTTTTTCTACAACATCCCAAGCTCCGGTTGATTTATATGCGTTTCTGCCTGACATTACAATAACTTTGTCTATTCCTTTCGAGGCATAAGCTTTTGCAATATCTTCTATTTTATTAATTGCTCCGCATCCGAAATAAACAGTTGTGCGTGTTCTAATTTCTTTTACTTCATTAAAATTCAAATCGTTTTCCCAACTCATTTTTACTCTCCTTATTTACCTAATTTTTTATCAATCAGCTCTATAACTTTATCAATTGTCGCTTCTGTCACTACATCATCATCAACTTTTACATACGGAGCTTTTGAATATTCCCAATTTATTGAACAAAGCCCCAGACAATTGCTTGCGCTAACTTCAACCTTATCGCCGTACCTTTTCGGAATAATGTCATTGAGCTCCTGCAAATTGCTGCCACCCATAACAAAACAGGTTGTTCCCATACACACTTTTACTTCAATTTTTGACATATAAAAACTCCTTTATACAAATTGTACATTAACTTTTTTCAAATATTTTTCCTCAAGAACTTCTGCCATTTGTTTTATTATATTTTTTCTAATCTCAATTTCAATAGGTAAATTAGGGTCATAGTGAGCCTTATTCATCTGAGCGCCTACAAGGAAATTAATCACGTCACTGTCGAGCAAAAAGTTCATCAGCGTTTTTGCTGCATTTTCTTCCGTTTTTCCTGTTTCCAGATACTCTAGTGTTTTTGTCAAAGTCAAAATGCCTTCAGTAACCAAATCTACACCTTCCATCTCTGAAAGCCCCGGAAGTTTGCCCGCATTCATAGAAAGTTTTGCAACAACCGGAATGTTAAGCTCTCTTGAGATAATATTTGCAGTTGTTCCGCCTGCGATTGCTTTTTTACCCTTAAATTCCATAAATGATTTTGCAAAATAGCTGTCCTTTTCCTGATGATATGGAGGTCCCGTAAAAATCAAGGATTCTCTAGGGTCTCTGCAATATATTGAAACTATTGAAGTATCGTCTTTTAATTCTCTGTTAGGCGCTATAAGCTCAATTTGTTTAACCAAATAATCACTCAAATCCTTAGAAGAAATATCAGGATCTTTTTCTAATTTGTTTTTAATAATACCGATAAGTCCGTTTCTCTCAAGCCCTAAAGGATAACGTTTTGTACCCATTGCAACCTGAGTCGCACCATCTGAACAGAAAATAATTCTGTCATATTTTTCCAAGGTAATATTATACACTTTCATTTTTCTGTTTTTAAAATCTTTAGACTGAATTGTTTGAAACTCAGGCTTTAATACCTCATTACCTCTTATCCAAATAAAATCAGGGTTTCCTTCCTCAACAATTTTTGCTTTTCCGTTTTCAAAACAATCTATTGCAGAAAATGTTGAATAGCTTATACCTCTAACTTTACATACAGGAAGCGAATTCATGATAATTTCACAAGACTTTTCTATATCAGAATGATTTTCCATGAACTTCAAGAGCATGGTAGATGTCATACAAGCCAAAATATTTGCCTTAATTCCGCTTCCCAAACCGTCAGACAGAACCGCTACAACTCTGTTCATATTAGGGAAGCGGTTTGATGAAAAATAGTCGCCGTAAGCGTTTTGGTTATATTTCTTTTTTTGAGAACAAGCAATATCTATAAACATTTTTACTTTTTATCCCCTTCATTTATATTGGGGTCATAACCTTCTGCAATAGAGTTTAATAAGAGTTCTGTCTCTACCATGTGTTCTCCAAGCAAACTTGCTATTTCTTGAACAGTTGTAATATTTTTTGTGATAACTTCTCTTGCCTTTTGTGCAATCTTACTTCTGTCCATCTCTGATTTTGTAACATCAGATATTACGGCACCAATAAGCTCGTTATCTTCAATCGTAAATATACTTATATCGTAAACTTTATCGCCTATTGCATAATGCTCTTGATGAATATCCTTTCCGGTATCAAGTGCTGATTTGAAAAGTTCAGGGAATGAAACAATTCTGTCAATGCAAGCGCCTGTCAAACCGTTTTGACGTGAAGCAAAAATTTCATACATTTCTTCTGACAAAAACATGTGTTCAAATGAATCGTTGGCTTCAACGATTTCCATATTAGAATCAACAATAACAACTGCTGAAGGCATACATCTAAGCATTGCGGCTGCTTTTCTTACGGCAATCTTTCTCATATAAGAAGCGCATTGTGAAGGTTCAGCATCGCCGGCAATAAGCGCATTAACAAACTCTCGACAACTTGCATAGCCGCATCCTGCGCAATTCAGCTCATCTTCTTCTTTATGCTTGCTGATTTTTCTGAGAGCTTTGGTTATTTGCTCTATAGAATACTCAACTTTTTCGACAGGCATTGGAGTATATTCTTTTTCTACAACAACTCTCGGTTCTTTTGGAACTTCATCTCTATAGTTAGTTTTTGAGTAAATATCAGAAGTTATAAGAATTCTTGATTTTTCACTTGATAAACAAGGACCGTTTATACATCCGCCTGAGCATCCTAGCGCCTCTACAAAAATCTTGTTTTCAATCTTGTCAGGATTAATATTTTGGAGAGATTTATCAAAACTCTCAAGCGAGCTTACTGCGATAAACGTAACATCATCCTTATCAATGCCGACTTTTTTAATTGTCTCGTTCATACCGCCCTCAAGAGGATAAAGTGCGCCTTCATAAGAACTTTCAGGCACAAATTTGCAACTCTCGTCAGCCTCTATATTTTCAATATCAATAAATTCTTCTTTTATCCAATAATTCAGCTCATCAAAGGTTAAAGCGGCAGACATTAAATCCGGATTAGCATCAGCCTCGTTTTTCTTTGCAATGCAAGGTCCTATAAATACGACCCTTATATCCTCACCAAGCGTTTTCTTCATAAGCTTACAGTGAGTAAGTGCCGGAGAAGCAATAGGGGTAATGCATTTCGCAAAGTTCGGTTTATAAAGCCTTACATAATCATCTATAACAGGACAAGCAGAAGATATAAATAGCCCTTTTTCCGCACTATTAAGTATTTTTGCTGTTTGGATTGAAACCTCTTGAGCGCCCAGTGCTGTTTCTGAAACTCCTGCAAAGCCAAGCTTTTTGAGCGCTGCAATCATTTTTTCTTTTGATACGTTATAAACACCCGCCCAGCTTGGCGCAAGAGAGACGTAAACCTTTTTGCCTGTCAAAAACAGAGCCTTTACAACATCTATGTCGTTTCTGACCCTTTTTGCACCCGCAGGGCAAATCGTAACACAGTGACCGCATGCTATACATTTTTCATTGATAACGGAAGCACTGCCGCTCTGAATGCGAATAGCCTTAATATGGCATCCTCTAATACATTTGTAGCAGTCATTACACTCGTTTTTTAAAGTATAAACAGGATACTGTTTGTCCATCCTAAACCTCTTTCACACACACTAATATAGCCATATTTTAGTTTTACACTAATTGTAAAATTTCTTCAAGCTTTTCTTTATTAATTTTTGTATATTCTTTTTCGTTAATTATGATTCTAGGCCCAACTTCGCACTTGTTTTCGCAAAGAGCACCCATTATAGAAACTTCAGCATCAAGCCCTTTTTCTTCAATAAATTCCTTTATATATTCCAAGTTTTCCTGATTACCTTTAGCAAAGCAGGCACTTCCCATACATACTTTTATCTCTGTTGTCATTTAGTTTATATCCTTTTCTTTTTATACCCCTCACCCGAATTTCTAACTTTCAAGTCAAAAGACTTTCAAGTTGAAATTCTTCCCTCTCCCTCAAGGGGCGAGGGAAATGAAGGTTACTAATTTTCCTTATCTTTATTCGTAAATTGTAAAAAACTTCCTATCAAATTTTCGTTCCAAACCTTTACATCGTTCGGCAAATCCAAAACACAAGTCGTAAAATTCCAAATATATTTTATTCCTGCACCTGCGAGATAATTCGCGACACTTTGTGCATAAGCTCTCGGAACAGTTAAAATAGCTATTTCTACCCCTTGTTTAGATGCTAAACTGCCTACTTTTGATATGTCAAAAACCTCTTTCCCGTTAATTATTGTACCTATTTTTTTGACATCTTTATCAAACATAGCAGCAATGTTTAGACCGTAATCCTTAAAACCGTCATATTTTGCAAGCGCTGTGCCAAAGTTACCCGCTCCTACAATAAAAGCGTTTTTTGTCTGCTTAAAACCCAAATATTCTTCAATTTTGCGCTTTAATTGTTTAACTTCGTAACCTACTCTGCATTTTCCTTGGTTATCAATGTATTTTAAGTCTTTGCGAACTTGAGAGTTGTCAATTCCTAACAGAGCAGCAAACTTTGTACTTGAAATATATTCCTCATCATCTCTTATATCTTCAAGTATAAAGTGATACATTGTTAAACGATTTACTACTTTATCAGGAATTTCCATTTATCTTATCCTTTAATGGGTGAATATATAATTAAGTGATTAAGCGACATTAATACTTAGTCACTCAATCACTTAATCACTTTATCACTTTTTATACGATACCTTCGTATGCGTCTAAGAAGATTTTCTTGATTTCACTCATAAGAGGATATCTTGGGTTAGCACCTGTACATTGGTCATCAAATGCTCTTTCAACCAAT
>CACZPB010000202.1 GCA_902782905.1 uncultured bacterium | reverse complement strand
GATGCTGCCATTCCCATAATGTAACGTCCTTTATTTTAGTCCCTTTGCCATGGTTATCGGCATTTTCGGACTAAAACTTTAGCATTTCGGGACGTTTTTGATAAAATTGTTACATTTCTTAATAAACTGGAACATCAATAGGATTAATAAGTTTAACCGTTATTGTATCACCTTTGTTTAGACTTACTTCCTGACCTTTTCTAAACATGTCAGCAACACCGTCACCAATATAGTAACCTATTCCGCCTATGAATCCGCCGACTGCGCAAAATGGAGTTGTTAAGAATTGTAGTCCCGGGTGCGTATCACCAACGCTCAGACCGTATTCAGTTGCATTTTTGGTTATTTCAACACCTCTGTCAAAATTGTTTTGCAAGGCCTCTCCATAGCCTAAATTCTTGTACAATCCGCCATCATAATAAATCCTATCAAATTTGCAAACCATCATATCAAGAGGAATTTGTCTGCCATTTGGGGTAACAACGTGATCAAAATCAAGATATAATTTTGCACCTCTTGAAAATCTTTTTGCGGTTTTTACATTTGAAACAATTCCTCGAACAACAGAACCTTTAGGTAAAATTACAGTTGAGTTTGCTGAAATTTCATTTTTTAGCATTGCAGAAAATGAATCACCCTCACCGCTAGAAAATGTATTTACGCCTTGTATAAATTCAAGTTCAAAAACTGTACCAGCTGCAACACGTTTTGTATGTGCATCGGCTTTAAAAGTTCCTGCTGCAAAACTTATAGTTGAGCTTACGCATAAAGCCAGCAATGTTATCAAAAGTTTTTTCATAATATCTCTCCTCACAAATCTTTGAGTTAATTTTAGCACTTAAAACTATTAATTTCAATCAAGTTTAATGTGATTGTATTCCGCTTCTTTTGCATATTTGTGGATTAAACCGGACGCAACTAAAGCAGTAAACGGAACGCATATAACAATTGCAATACTGCCAATGAGAGCTGATGCAATTTCTGTCACAACTTGATTTAAATTAAGAAATTTTTGCAAGTCTATATTTCCTGCCAAAAGTAAAAGTGGCAGCGAACCGCCGAGATAGACTAAAATAAGCGTATTTGCCATCGTGCCGATTATATCTCTCCCAACATTCATACCTGATACAAAAAGTTCTTTTACGCTTTTTGTTTTATCGGTCAAATGAATTTCGTTTATGGTACTCGCAATAGACATCGCAACATCCATGACTGCGCCAAGCGTTGCAAGAATTATTGCAGAAATTGCAATTCCTATAAAATTAAGTTCTGGGTGTGCTGCGTAGAGAAACATAGAATTTTCACCGTTAAATCCAGTCAAATCGGCTGTATACATTATTATAAAAGCCAATATGCCTGCAAATACCAGACTCATAATTGCCCCAAGTGTAGCAGATGTACTTTTAGCGTTAAAACCGCCAACAAGATACATTGTTAGGGCTGTAGAAAGTATACATATAATAATAGAGGCAAAAACGGGGCTCACACCCATCAAAATCAGCGGTGCAAGAATGTGGGTTATAAGAAGAACCGTAAGCCCGATTGAGACAAGACTATATAAACCTTTCTTCCTTCCGACATACAGAAGCAGCCCGCAAAAAATCAAGGATAACCAAACCAAATTGCCTGAACGCTTTATATCTTCTACAGAGTATTCTAATCCGTTACCGTTATCTTCAGTATGGAGTATTATTTTTTGCCCTTTTTTTAAATTTATATCGTAGTAAGGATTGCCTGAGAGCATATTTTCAAGCTCAACAATATTACCTTTTAAATCACCTGTCGTTACTTTTACTGTTGCAACCTGCTTAGCTTGAGCGACTCCGTCTGAAACATCCTGAAATTCTACGCTTTCAACTACGCCTATTTGAGAAGGTAAAATCTGTACGTCTTCTGCTGCAAAAATAGGCAAACAAAATAAAATAGACATTATTAATATAAAATGTTTCATAATAACTCCAACTTAAAATAAACGAGTTTGCTCGGAAGGTATTTTATGCCCCAAATGTCTGTATCCTTCCGGCGACACTTTTCTTCCCCTTGGCGTACGCTGCAAAAGTCCCGCTTGGAGAAGGTACGGTTCACAAACATCCTCTATTGTGCGAACATCTTCACTTAAAGCAGCTGCAATTGTTT
>CACZPB010000201.1 GCA_902782905.1 uncultured bacterium | reverse complement strand
CTTCGATGTAGTTAACTGCATCTTGAACTGTTTGAATTTTTTCAGCTTCTTCATCAGGAATTTCGCAACCGAATTCTTCTTCAAAAGTCATAACTAATTCAACTGTATCTAAAGAATCAGCACCCAAGTCAGCAGTAAAGCTAGCTTCCGGAGTAACTAATGCTTCATCGCAGCTCAATTGATCTACAACAACTTTTTTTACTTTGTCTAATGTACTCATGTTTTTTATCCTCTTATTTATGTGTAATACACTTTTCAACTTAAATTATACTTGTTCAAAATTTTATTGCAATAAAGTTAAGAAATTGTTACAGTTCTTTAACTATATTATCAAACCACCTGAAACTTCAATTGCTTGACCTGTAACATAGTCTGTATCAAGCGCCAAGAATTTAACAACTTTAGCAATATCTTCAGGTGTTCCGAGTCTTTTCATAGGAATCAACTTCATATATTCATCAGTGTTACCTAATTCTGCTGTCATAGCTGTTTGAATAAATCCTGGGCAAACAGCATTAACTCTGATATTTCTTGAACCGAATTCTTTAGCAAGAGTCTTGGTCAAACCAATCAAACCTGCTTTTGAAGCTGAATAGTTTGCTTGACCTGCGTTACCATGAAGACCTACAACTGAAGACATATTAATGATAGAACCTTGACGAGCCTTCATCATATGCTTAATAACAGCGTGAGTAACATAATAAGCAGAACCCAAGTTAATCTTAATAACTCTTTCCCATTGCTCGGCATCCATTCTTACAAACAAACCGTCTTTTGTAATACCTGCGTTATTTAAAAGAATATCAATTTTGCCGTGTTCAGCAATCATCTTTTCTACAGCTGCTTGAACTTGTTCATCATTTGAAACATCAAATTGATAGAAAAAAGCATCTACGCCGAGAGCTTTGATTTCATCCAAAGCCGGTTGAGCTTTTTCTGCGTCGCAAATATCATTGATAATGATATCACATCCGGCAGCAGCGAGTTCTTTTGCACAGCTAAAACCAATACCGCGTGAACCGCCTGTAATTAAAGCAATTTTTCTTTCACTCATTAATCTTTCTCCTTATTTATTGTTAGCAAAAAACTAACCTACAACATACTATCCCAGTAAAACTATTCTACCATAAAAGATTGTACGTGCAATTATAAAATTTAACGCAACTTTAAAATTTCTGCTTCGACTTTTTTAATAATGCTTTCTAATTGCGCAGCATATTTTGAATCTTTGAGTTCAAGTTTTTTTATATGCTTTAATTCTTCTATGTATTTATTAAATGGCGCCGTATCAATCTTTTCATCAGCGCGCATATTACCATTTTCAAAAAATTCTACAAAATCGAATAATTCCAAATCCATACACGGCTTAACATTAGGTTTAAATTCTTCCAGTCCTGTAAGCAGTATTTTTTTCATTATCTTTAAGCCTATTTCTTGTTTTGTGCCGTAACTGGTAAGCGCATTAAACATCTCATTCATAGGAGATGTTGAACGAGGGTAATCCGGAGACATTTTAATAAAATCTATTGCCGTTAATTCTTGTTTTTGAGGGTTAATAATTATATTTCCACCGGTAAAATCAAAAAGCATATCATTATCTATGGCGACGCCTATCTGATGCAATAAAGATGAATATGACTTTATCGGCATGTCAGCTGCTTGTGATTGTAAATTGTATCTATGCTTATCATTATTGATGAATGTTTTAGGCAATATTCCTTCAATATATTTCATGATAGTTGCACCAAAACCCAATTTTGCTTCTGCATGATTAAGCTTGTCAGCAGGTGTTAAGTCTTTTGTATAATTAAAAGAGTATAAATCTTTTGTTTCATAAGGGATTCGTACACAATAGTCGGTATCTTTTATTTTATATACTTCAGCCTCCGTGCCTTGACCGATAAAATACTGATAATTCAACGAATCTTTTATTCGTTGAAAGATATCTTCTTTTGGCATGTCAAGAAACCCGACACTTCTAAAATTCGGGTACGTGCGATTATATTGATACGGAGCTGTATAATGGATGCTTGAACAAATTTTCATACCATTCATAAAACCCGTAAAAAAATTTTTTGTTATTTCTTTTTCCAAACAAGTTTACAAGCGCCATAATATTCATAAGAATACAAAAGATACTCCAGTTTTGTGCCTGTAGTACTATAAGGTCCAAGCCTGTATGAGCGAATTGAACCGGAATGTTCTTTTAGTGCATTGGTAAGCTCTTTTTGACGTACCTCATCAAAATAACACACTTTATAATCGCGCCATTCGTTTTTGTTCTTGGTGAGCCACTGATTATACAAAGTTTTATATTCGCATTGATTTCTCTCGTTTTTACCGACTACAACATACTTATATGTTCCTGTCCAATCCATGTATTCACTCGGCGTACAATTTTCAAAATTCGTTATAAAAAACGGGTCAAAATAAGTCGGCATAAGATGTTTTCCATATTTTGTATAACTATTACGCGTAACAGCAACGACAGAAGTTACACAAAATAAAAACAAAGCCAAAAGAAATATTAATCTTAACTTTTTCATCATGGGTATTGTAACAAAAATTTTACATTTTTACTATTAAATAGCAAAAAAAATTTTTAATGTTTTCATGTAGGCATTACAAGAATTTAAGGGGGAAATTAATGAACGTATCAATGAGAACAATTTTACCATCAGCAATGTTTGCATTCTCTGCACTAACACTTGCCGGCTGCGGAAATAATAAAATACAAAATGCGCATGAATCAGCTAAAAGCAAAGTAATTCCTGCGGCGTATGACTCAACAAAAGCAAATTTACCTATTATAGACGGAGACAAAGTTACATACCGTAACACGGATGGTGATGTTGTAACAATAAAATCAGGCTTATATAAGGAAAATACTTTAGCATTATACAAAGCTATTAACAAATTTTCTACAATAGAAAACCCAAATATAACAGAACCGGAAAAATTCTACGCAGAAGTTGAAAAAAATATTCCAAAAAATTCACTCAATGATGTATTACAGACGCAAGCCCAAGCTCTGGTTGGCATGCAATGTTCTAATTTATTAGCTGAGCTTGTTGATATTTATACCGATGGTGATTCCGAAAAAGGAAAGACAATTACAGTCAATGAATACACTCAAATGATGGATGCTTGGTCCTCTACCGGAAATAAAGAATAACAAACAAAATGCACCAAGATATGCATTTTGGTGCATAAAGTTTTAAGTTTTGAATATAAAAATAGTTTTATTATTTTATATGTCATTTTCTTTGACCGCAAAGAAAATGACGAAAAGAAACTCTTGGGACTGTTACTCCATTGAGCTAAACAATTGTACGTTTCGACCTAATCGAGTGAACTCAGGACATTCGGGGGTAAATGTAGGAGTGAATGTGTTATTTTAAATTTTTGTCAAGCAGACATTTACCAACCCGCCTGTCCTTCAAACAGCACTCTCTTTGTTGTTGCTTCACCTAGATTGTTTGCTCATTCCGTAATGCCCCAAACCCCTAAAGTTTTAAAATTATAATTAGTAATTACTTCAAGTAAACAAGCAAAGACCCAAGCATTACGCAGTGAACAATCAATGTTAGTGAGACAATTACAAAGCAACTTTTGTTTGAGGGATTGGCAGGTTGATAAATGGAAGAATTTATCTATCTTGTAGATTTTGTTTTTTAATAGCCATTTATCCCTGAAAATCCAGAGTTCACTTGCTCAGGTCGAACGTTACAATTGATTAGGGAGCGTAGTACAGCTTGGGGAGTTTCTGGGGTAAATACATTGGTTTTGGATTGTCACTACAAGTTTGGAAGTGAAGTAGAAAGTTTCTTTGCGGTCAAAGAAAATGACATATAAAAATATAAAACAAATTTAATTAAACTTTATGCACCAAAATGCATATTTTGGTGCGTTTACACTTCTGCTAACTGTGCTTTTAATGCAGAAACCGTATTTTCTAAAGATGCTTTGTCAAATACATTGTAAACAGCTGCTTCAGGAGCGATTTTTTTGTTCAGACCTGCAAGAACTTTCCCCGGACCTATTTCAATAAACGTATCAACACCTTCTTCAACCATTTTTTGAATGGTTTGTGTCCAATGTACTGAAGAGTATATTTGTTTTGGCATTTTTGCTCTAAAATCTTCTGCACTTGTTGTTTCTTGAGCATCAACGTTTGTGATAACAGGGATTGATGAATCATTCAAATCAGCATCTTCAAGAAATTCTGCAAAAACAGCACCTGCTTCTTGCATGAATTTAGAGTGGAAAGCCCCTGAAACAGCTAGTGGAACAACCCTTCTTGCGCCGTTTGCAAGAATATATTCTCCTGCTGCTTTAACAGCTTTTTCGTCCCCTGTAATAACAATTTGAGCCGGTGAATTGTAATTTGCTACATCAACATAACCAACTTTTGAACCTTCTTGAAGCCCTGCTTTTAAAACTTCTTCACTTGCATTAAGAATAGCAGCCATACTTCCGCCTTTTGTTGCGCCCATAAGATCTGCACGTTTCTGAATAAGCTTTAATGTTGTCTCTAAGCTCATAACCCCTGCTGTAAACATAGCGCAATATTCACCCAAAGAATGACCTGCTGTATAATCAGGATAAATGTTTAATTCTTTACGCAGAACTTCCATAAATGCGATTGATGTTGTTACAATACAAGGCTGAGTGTTAACGGTTTGCTTCAAATCTTCTTCAGGCCCTTCAAAACAAAGTTTTGTAATACTTTTACCTAAAACTTTATCAGCCGTATCGTAAATATTTTTTGCTTCTTCATAACTCTCATAAATATCTTTTCCCATACCTACAGCTTGTGAACCCTGTCCTGGGAATAAAAACGCTATTTTTTTTACCATTATATTTCTCCTTTTTGATAAATATCCTTTTCAGGATAATATTTTCTTTGAACTGATTTATATATATCAACAAGTGATTTAGAGTTTTTGTTTTGAAAAACTCCTATGTCAGGAAATTTTTTAAACACTCTTTGTTCTATTATATCTGAAAGTATGTTATTTTCTTTAGGAAGTTTTATTACTTGGAGCTTCTGGTCGCAAAAACTCAAATGCGCCGTAGAGATAGGAAGAAAACTTTTAGTTCTATTAATACCTACAATTAATACTGTGTTTCCTATTGGCATATTTACTCCTTATTTACCTCCTTGTTTACCCCTAGCAAATTCCTTCTCTGAGCCTTACAACAGCTCCGCCCCAAGTCATGCCTGCGCCAAAGCCGCAAAGGATTGCAGTAGAACCCAGTTTAATCTTACCTTGTTCAACACCCTCTGCAAGTGCAATCGGGATTGATGCAGCAGAAGTGTTCCCGTAATATTTAATATTTGAAATCACCTTCTCGTCTGAATAATTAAGCCTATTTTGTATTGCCTCAATTATTCTTTGATTTGCCTGATGCGGAATCAAATAATTTATATCTTCAGCCTTCATGCCGGAAAGTTCAATGCAATGCTCAACATATTTTGGAACAGTAGTTACGGCGAATTTATAAACTTCTTTTCCATCCATTATAATTTTACCCGTTCCAACTTCATCCGCTTGCTCTACAAGAGGACAACACTCTGACGGCATATTTGTTCTTATCATCTGTCCAATAGCACCGTTTGAACTAATTTCGAGAGATAAAATATCATCAATTCCGTCTTCGGATGCAGTAACAACCATTGCACCGGCTCCGTCGCCGAAAAGAATAGAGGTTCCTCTATCCGTCCAATCAGTAATTTTTGAGTTGTTATCAGCTGCAACAATAAGTATGTTTTTGTAAATTCCTGTTCCTATCAAACCTCTTGCCACTTGTAGTGCATAAATAAGCCCTGTGCAAGCTGCGGTCATATCAAACGCAGGAATTGTGTTTTTTATACCAAGTTTTGCTTGAAGTGTACACGCCAGTGTCGGATAAAGCTGGGGCGGAACAGAAGATGCTGCTATTATACAATCTATCTCATCTAAATTTATTCCAGCTTTTTCAATAGCTTTTTTTGCCGCTTCCAGACCTAAATCAATTGCCGTTTCATTTCCTGAAACGACCCTTCTTTCCTTTATTCCCGTCCTTGTGTATATCCATTCATCAGACGTCTCATATAATTTTGTCAAATCATCGTTCGTAATTACCGTCTTTGGAACCGAATACCCAACTCCTGCAATTCTAAGCGGTATAAAATTATTATCCATTAACATTACTTCCCTTTTTTATACTCTCTTTAAATATCTTATCACAAACATATTAAAAAGCGGGTTTGAGATAAGATTTCTCAAACCCGCTTCAATTGTTTTATTAATTTTATGCATTTAAACTTTCTGCTATCTTCTGATTAACTTGAGTTTCTACTGCTTCTTTTGCTACTCTTACAGCATTTTTAATTGCATAAGCTCTGCTTCTTCCGTGTGAAATAACAGTTATCCCCTTAACACCCAAAAGAAGCATTCCGCCAAATTCTTCATAATTAATTTTTTGATAAATTCTTCTTAAAAACGGTTTTGCCAACAAGCCAATAAGCATTCCCAAGAAATCAGACTTGAACTCATTCTTTATCATTCTAAAGAGCATTGATGCCGTTCCTTCGGTAACTTTCAAAACAACATTTCCGACAAATCCGTCACAAACAACAATGTCACAATGATTTAAGAAAAGTTCCCTGCCTTCGATATTACCAATAAAGTTAAATCTTTCTTTTTCTTCTTCAAGAAGTGTATAAGCGCTTTGTGCAAGCTCATTGCCCTTTCCTGCTTCTTCACCAATGTTAACAACACCGGTCTTTGGATTATCAATATCCAAAACATTTTTTGCAAAAATTCTGCCCATAATAGCAAACTGTCTAAGCATTTGAGGAGTACAGTTTGAATTTGCACCGCCATCAATAACTACAATCGGCTTTTTCATTGTAGGAAGCGTTACAGCAATAGCAGGTCTGTCAATACCTTGAATTCTTCCCAGACCGAATAAACTTGATGCCATCGCAGCGCCTGTTGAACCTGCTGCAACAAGCGCATCTGAACTACCGGAAGCAACAGCATTAACAGTCAAAACAGTTGAAGAATTTTTCTTCTTACGAATAGCTTGTCCCGGAGCTTCACCCATTTCAATTATTTCTGAGGCATGGGTTATTTTTATATCCAAAGATTTTACATCAACACGAATTCTGTGTCTTCTGCCTGCTTTACCACAGTCTGACAAAAAGCCTTCTTGTTGAATTCTATCCAAACAATCTTCTATTTGGTCCTGCTTCCCGACCAACTCCAAAGCTACACCGTATTCAGCCGCTGCCCATACTGCACCGGCAACTATCTCAAACGGTGCGTGGTCTCCCCCCATTGCATCTATAGCTATTCTTGTCATTAAACTCTATCCCCTTTTCGTAACTTGTGAGCTGTGAATCGTGAGTCGATTTTATAATTCTCGATTCACGACTCACTATTCACTGCTTACGTTTTACTCTGCTTTTTCTTCAGTTGCTTCTTCAGCTTTTGCTTCTTCAACAACTTCAGCTTCTTTTGCTTCTTCTGCCTTAGTTTCTTTTACTTCTTCAGCAGGAGCTTCTGCTTTAGCTTTCTTTGTTGATTTTTTAGCTTTTTTAACTTCCTTAACTTCTTCAGCTTGAGCTGCAGCCGCTGCTTGATCTTTCAAAGCAACTGGTTTTCCTTTGTATGTTCCGCATGCCGTGCATACTGTGTGAGCCAAAACTGCTTGACCGCAATTCGGACACTTAGTTAAAGTAGGCTTTGTTGCCTTCCAATTTGATCTTCTTTTTCCTTGAGCGCTATGCCCTGTTCTTTTCTTTGGTACTGCCATTTTCCTTATACCTTTCTTT
>CACZPB010000200.1 GCA_902782905.1 uncultured bacterium | reverse complement strand
GGGTTGCAAGAAAATTCCATGAAGAATCAAAATTTGGTGCTCTTTTAGATATTATGGGCGATAGAATTGTAGAAAATACTTATTGGATATTGTTTGCAGTTATGGGTTGGCTTAATATTTTATTTCCGTTGATTGCTATTACAAGGGGGTTTATCACCGATACCATAAGAAGTGCTGCGATGGAGAAGGGGCTGACACCGTTCGGAATGCAAGTAAATCCTATCTGTAAATGGATAACGGGTTCAAGATTTATGAGAATAACTTATGCAGTCGCAAAAGTGCTAGCATTTATTCTCATTGTAGCAGCAAAGATACCTGATATAGCTCACGCAGAGCTTCTTTGGAATATCGCATATTGGACTGCGGTTGTGGCAATCGTATTCTGCGTAGTTCGTGGTTTGCCTGTTATGATAGAGGCTAAAAGAGTTATTGAGGGGTAAATGTAACTTTCTATTTTAGCGAGGCGTAATATCATTTATTTTGTGGTGAGGTAATGTCAAGAATCAATGTTGTTTTATACGAACCTGAAATTCCGGCAAACACTGGCAATATAGCAAGACTTTGTGTTTGTACCGGTGCTTCTTTATATTTGGTCGGAAAACTTGGCTTTGCTCTTACTGATAAATATGTAAAGCGTTCCGGCATGGATTATTGGGACAATGTAGATTTGCATAAAGTTGTTTCTATGGCGGAAATGTACAAAATGTTTCCGGAAGCTCGCTTTTTCTACTTGACAACAAAATCAAAAAAGAAGTACACTGATATAAAATTTCAAGAGGGAGATTTTCTTGTTTTTGGGCCTGAATCAAGGGGACTCCCGCAAGAATATGTGACTAAAGATACGGCAATAACGCTTCCTATGGTGGAAGGTCAAAGAAGTTTGAATTTGTCGAACTCTGTTGCGATAACCGTATACGAAGTTATAAGACAAATCGGGCTCTAAAAAGAGAGGTTTAATTATGTCTGAATATAAGATGCCTGTTAGAGAACAAAACTCAAATAAAGGATCGTTTGGCAAGCTCCTTAATTTTGCAGGTTCAAAAAATTACATAGGAGCAGCATATCTGTCTACAATAAGTGCTTTCAAAATAGGAACAGGGTTCGTAGCTCTAGCAACCGAAAAGGAAATTATGAATTCTGTGGCTTCACTTGTTCCGGAAGCAGTATTTTTGACAAGAGAAGACGGGCTTAAATATATTGATGAATTCAATGTTTGTTCAATCGGATGCGGATTGGGACGTGATATTAAGGCAGTAACCCTTTTTAGAAAAGTGATTTCTAAACTTCAAAAAAGAGCAATCCCATTAATTATAGATGCAGATGGAATTAATATTTTGGCAAAGCTTAGAGCCGAACAGGACAAAGATATTTTGGCTTTGAAAAAAAGGGCTTACCATAATGATATCGAAGCTCCTTCATATATTCTTACACCTCATCCGTTAGAAGCGGCAAGACTTTTGTCAAAGAGTTTGGGAGAAGTTTTATCGGATTTGGAGGGCTCAGCAAAAGAAATTTCCGAACAATATAATTGCATTACTGTTTTAAAAACTCACAGAACCATTATTGCAAACAAAGACGGTATTTATGTAAACCAAAACGGAAACTCTGCACTTGCAAAAGCCGGTTCTGGCGATGTTCTAACCGGTATTATATCAGGTTTGCTTGCTCAAAAAATGGGCTTGTATGAAGCTGCAAAACTAGGTGTATACTTGCACTCACGCGCAGGAGAAATCGCTTCTGAAGACTTGACAGAATACTCCGTACAAGCATCAGATTTGTTCAAATATTTACCAAAGGCAATAAAGGAAATTCTATAAATTAATCTTCAAAATGAATTCTGCCTGTTTGGTTGATTTCTACGGGCTTGTTTAAGTGTTTTATATATTCACAAGCCAAATGGGCCTTGTTGAAAGGATATTCGGTACATTCTTCTTCACGAGCAAGAACTCCGTACTCTTTGCCCCAAGACATAATAAATGAGTCTGCTACAACTTTATATTTTTTATCCTCACGAGGATTGTTTATATCAATAGAATGCTTAACCCCGTTTTTGTCTACAAAATTCATGCCGATAAGCGTCTTTTTAGATGGGCTAATTGTATACTCTAAACCTGATACTGCTAAAAGTCCCGGCTTATTTCCATGAGAATTGTAACTTGTTTCAACAGCAGTTCTAAAAGCATCAACTATAGTCTTTTCAGAAACTTCCGCTACAGAAATATTATCTGCAAACGGTGCTATTTCTTTGATGTCACTTGAATCAATTGCACCCTCTTTAAAATAATTTCGGGTGCCTGAATTGTTCCATAGGGCAATGTCTGCATTCATTTCATTAAGCATGGCATCACACATAAAGTTAGCGTGCGGATTTTCTTCCATTAAAGATTTTGGTGCAGGCGGTGCATAAGAAATTACACCAACTTGTTCAGGCTCACCTAAAATCTGATTGAACATATATTGGTGTATTAAATTTCTGTGGAATAAACTTGTATCAGCAAGATTGTTTTGTGCTTTTGTAATTATACCGTTTTTATCAAATGTTACGTTAAGCTTTCCAAAGTGCTTACCGTCTTTTCCTGCTTCCGTAATAATCACCGGCTCGCCTGAAGCTGAGTATATAAGGTTTTCGTCATCTTTAATGCCTTCAAGGAGTTCGTGCGTATGACCGCCTATAATAATGTCAATTCCACTTGTGTTTTGAGCAACTTCTTTATCGCGTTCCATACCCAGATGAGAAAGCAGGATTACTTTGTTAATTCCCTGTTTTTTCAGCTCATCAATTTCTTTTTGAATTAACTCTGTAGTTTTCTCTAAATCAAGTGCAGAGCAATCTTTGTGGTAATCCGGATGTGTAGCTCTTTCTGTTAAGTCGACGGGTGTTGTTCCGATAAGCCCGATTTTTTCACCTTTGACGTTTACAACAACAGATTTTTTGATAAATTCATTAATATCAGCTTTATCAAAATTGCCTACATCATCAGCCGATTGACTCTCTAAAGGTTTTTGAGTAAGGTTTATCGCTAAGATATCTCCATTATATTTTTTGGCAGTTTCTTGTAAGTCACCTTGTTTTGTATCCATTTCGTGATTGCCCAATGCTGTGGCACGGACTCCTGCCAAATTTAAGAATTCAGCTGTCGCATCATGAACATGTCTGTTTTTTTCGTCTCCTATATCGTTATCACCGCCGGAAAGTATCAAATCCCCTTTTAAACCCGATAAAATTCTCATCATATTATTTGTTTGACCGTGCAAGTCGTTAACATATCCGACAGAGAGTTCAAAACTGTCTTTTGACGGAGTTTTTTCAAGAGAATTTGTTCCGCTTGTCTTTTCTGATTTTCGGAATGAAAATTTATAGTTATTAAACTGTAGATTGATTGGAGTAATGTTCATATTGTCCTGCTTTATTTGTTAGTAGTAAAATTAATACGCCCTAGTTGGTTTATAGATATTGGTTTATTTTGTTTCTTTATATAGTTGCAAACCATGACATCTTTGTCATAAGGGTATTTTTTCAGATATTCTTCTTCCTTTGCAAGAATTCCGAAATCTGCACCTGCTGACATCAAGAATTCATCGGTTACAACTTTGTATTTTTTTGTTTCGCTCGGATTATCAACATTTATTTCCGTTTCTTTGCCGTTTTTGTCGATAAAGGTCATATTTGCGAGTTTTTTGTTTTCTCTGTCAACTGTGTATTTCAGTCCTGATACAGCCAAAAGCCCCGGTTTCCTGCTGCTTGTAGAATATGTATCCTTTATTGCTTTGCTGAATAAATCTACGATAGTTTTTTCGGAAACTTCTGCTACTGTTACATAATCCAAGAATGGAGATATGTCCTTAATATCTCTTGAATCAATGTCACCTTGATGGAAGAAATTTCTAACGCCGCAGTTGTGCCATATTGCAATGTCAGAATCTGTTTCTGCTCTCATAACATCGCATACAAAGTTGGCATGCGGATTTTCTTCTGTTAATTTTTGGGGAGGCGGAGGCGCATCTTGAATGTATCCGATTTTTTCAGGTTTTCCTAAAATTGAATCAAAGATATATTGATTGATCATGTTTTTGTGGAACAATCCTGTTTCACCAAGATTGTTTTGTGCTTTTGTAATGACTCCTTCTTTATCAAATTCAAGATTTAATTTTCCGAAGTAATTACCGTCACGCCCGGCTTCCGTAATTATGACCGGCTCTCCTGCTTTTGAGTAGAATAGGTTTTCTCCCTCTTTGATATCTTTCACTAGTTCATGTGTGTGACCGCCTATGATGACATCAATTCCATCTGTTTCCTTGGCAATCTTTTTGTCTTTTTTGAGTCCTAAGTGAGATAGCAGCACAATTTTGTTAATGCCCTTAGATTTTAAGTTATTAACCTCTTCTTGAATATCTTCTATACTGTCATCTAAATCATCGACATGGCAGTCCGTGTGATAGTTAGGGTGAGTCAATCTGTCCAACAAATCCATAGGCGCGGTTCCTAAAAGTCCGATTTTTTCACCTTTTACTTCAACTACCTTAGATGGTTTTAAGTAATCTTCTAAATCAGCTCTGCCAAACTCTTTTATTGTTTTTTCATCTTGTTCTTTAAGCTTATCTTTTTTCATGTTTATTGTTAAAATATCACCATTGTATTCTTTCAAAGAATCAATAAGATCAGCTTGTGTTGTATCCATTTCATGGTTGCCGAGTGCAGTTGCAACTATTTTACCAAGATTTAAGAACTTGAATGTAGCTTTATGTATAGCTTTATTTTTCTCATCTCCGATGTCATTATCACCGGCAGAAAGGTTTAAATCACCTTTTAAACCGGATAAAATTCTCATCATATTGTTGGTTTGACCGTGGGCATCATTAACATATCCTATTGAAATTTGAAATTTATCGCTCTCGGGTGATTTTTCAAGGTTAGAATTCTTTATGCTCAAGTCATCCGCATTTTCTCTTTGCTCTTTTTTAAACGCGGGTTTATATATATTTGCTGATTGCAGGATTTTCAAGTTCATGACTAACCTTCTTCTACTACTCTTTATAAATCTCCTAAAAATAAAAATTGCTAATATTTTTAGAAAAAGTTACATTCGTTTACATAGAGAGAGTAGTTAATGCTTTTCTTAGAACTTCTTCAGAATTTGTACTGTTGCTTATTGATGGCATAATCCGCTTGAGCGTATCATTAATCTCTGTTTCTTCATATCCGAGAGATAATAGAACGGACTGAGTATCAGATATGGCTTGAGTTTGCGGCAATGTATCTCCGGTTCTTGGCAATTCGGTTTTCATAAGCTTGTCTTTGAGTTCCAGTATGATTTTTTGGGCAAGCTTTGGACCAACTCCTTTTGCACGTGTTAACTCTTTAAAATTTCCGTCTATAACAAGAGAAATAAGATCACAGGCATCAAATTCGTTTAGCAGAGCAAGCGCCATTTTCGCTCCTACGCCTGAAACAGAGAGAAGAATCTGAAAAATGTCTCTTGTTTCTTTGTTTAAGAAACCGTAGAGAGCCATTGCATCTTCTCGGTGCGTAAGGAGTGAGTATATTTTTTGCGTCTTGTCTTCGTTGATTGATGTTGCTTGAAAATCTCTTTCGGTTACTTCTAAAAGATACCCCAGACCGGAAATATCAACTGTGAGATATGTTCCTTTAGAGGTTTTTCTTTTGTCGGTAATAAATCCCTTGAAATAGTCGAACATTACATACTCCCCAAGCTATTGTATCACAGATTAAAATATTTTGCATGCCAAGTTATTAAACTAAAAAACCACACCCTCTTTACAATAAACTATGTTTAGGATAATATAGCAAAGTAAACCAATCGAATACATACGGAGGAATGCCAGAGTGGTTGATTGGAGCGGTCTTGAAAACCGTCGTACGTGCGAGCGTACCTAGGGTTCGAATCCCTATTCCTCCT
>CACZPB010000199.1 GCA_902782905.1 uncultured bacterium | reverse complement strand
TTTGTTTGGCGATAATAGCTTTGCAGTTTCTGCCATAAAAGAAACGCCTGCAAACACAATAATATCAGCATCAGTATTTTTCGCCATTCTGCTTAAGTATAAAGAATCTCCAACAAAATCAGCAACTTCATCCACTTCAACATTTTGGTAGCAGTGCGCCAAAATTACTGCATTCTTTTCTTTTTTAAGCTGATTTATTTTTTCGACTAACGTATCCATATTTCACCGGTAAACATTCTGCCCAAATTAGGGTTAATATAATTAAGCCACAGATAGAAGCCAAAGTCAACGAAAGAATTAGGCTTTTAAATTCTTTTCAAGTTCTTTTATAACAAATTCCAGAGCACCTTGTTGAGACTTAAATACATCTTTTCCCGCATTTACTGTGTCGTGGTAAAAACTTTTATTTGATAGCAATTTATTTGCAATTTGTTCAAATTCAGATGGATTTTTCACTACAAAACCGGCTCCTGCATTTTGTATTATTGCATATATATCTTTAAAATTGCTGACAGAAGGCCCTGATATAACAGGTTTTTCAAATATTATAGCCTCAAGAGGGTTATGTCCGCCCGTTTTATTAAAGCTTCCGCCAATAAAAGCGATGTCAGAAAACGCAAACATTTTTCCCAGCTCTCCCATTGTATCCAGAATCAAAATATCTATGTTTTCTAAACTATCAACTCCGTTTGAGCGAAAATCATAGGTGAAACCGCTTTCTCCAACAATAAGTTCAACATCTTCTTTTCTTGTAAGATGTCTCGGTGCGATTATGAGCTTTAAATCTTTATACTTTGACTTAAGTCTTTGATAAACATCTATAACAATTTCATCTTCTCCTGTGTGGGTAGAAGCAGCAAGCAGGACTCTCCCAAATTTCTCTATTTGAAAATCGACCTCCGGTGCTGTTATATCAAACTTTAAATTGTTCATTCTCTTTGTCGTTTCAGGATTAGTCCCGAGACTCAAAAACTTTTCTAAATCTTCACTGCTTTGAGTAAATATACCGCTATAATTATTCAATAACGGCTTAAAAAAGAATTTTAAATTTTTATATGAATTGTATGTTCTATCCGAAATTCTTCCGTTTATTATAAAAAGTTTTATTCCGCGATTTTTACAAATTTCACCCCAATTCGGCCAAATTTCGGTTTCTGCCATTAGTATAATGTTAGGATTAATTTTATCCAGAAAACGATTCTCGCAGCTTGGAGTATCGAAAGGGAAATATGTAATTAAGTCTGCAACATCACCAAGTTTTTTTTGTGCAATCTCCTGTCCGGTGTTTGTACCTGTTGTTACAACAATTTTTATATCAGGAAAAGTCTCTCTTGCTTTCTTTATAAGTTTTTCTATTGCGTTAATCTCACCTACAGATACTCCGTGAAACATTACAACTTGCTTATCAGAAAAATCCGGAGTCTCAAACTTACCTTGCTTGCGCATGATTGCATCATCACTATACCCGCTGTTTTTATGCAACCATACAAGCAGCGGATAAATCAGTCTGTATATAATTTCGCTTACAAATCCAATCATTCACTATTGCCCCTCTATTAGCACATATCTTCTTCCGCTCTCTATCACACGGTAATTTAAACCTTCAATTTCATTAAGATTCTTTTTCTTTATGATAACCAGATTGTCTTTGTTTTTCAATGTTGTGCGAATTTTTTCTTTATCAAAATCCCCACCGTATACAACAGGTTCTGTACCATAATATATAAGAGAGTATTTGTGAGTAAATTTGTAGCAAGTTATGTTTTTATTGTTTTCTTTTGCGTATTTTGCGTACTGTATCAAATCATCCTGACCAAATTTGTAATCAATTTTAAAAAATTTCTCGGTTCCAAATGCGCTTAAGCAAAGCATAAATATTACATAAGTAAAAAATACGTTCAAATACTTTTCTTTTTTAGCAAAAACTATAGAAAGAGTGCCGCACAAGAAAAGAAGCGTTATGCAAAGCGGTTTGGCAGATGCAATATCCGAATTCAACTCCGCAGGTAAAAACAGCGGTGTAAAAAGAGCAACAATAGAGGCTAAAATAAAAATGCCTCCTAAAACATACACCGTTTTGTTAATAATTCTTGAATATTCGCCCCTTATTATATACCTTGTCCAAATATATCCGCCAAGACATGCCAGAGAACCATAAATAGGCAAAATATACGTGATTAATTTTGTTTTTGATGATGAAAAGAATAAAAGCGTAAATATTGCAATTATTCCGTTATAAATCATAAACCTTTGAGTATCTGTTACATCTTTAAATTTAAAATCAAATTTTGTAATCTTCCTTATTAGGACAGAAAGAGTTGAAACAATCCAAGGGAAAAATCCCCACAGAATTGTCAAAAAGTAAAAATAAAACGGTTGTTGACGTCCAAGTTCTTCTGAACCTAAAAATCTTGCTATATGATGTTTTATAACATATTCGTTAAAAAATAGCGGATCATGGATTTTTAGCATAACAATGTGCCAAGGAAGTGTTATTGCAAAAAACAGCAAAAATCCTACAATAAAATATTGCGGTCTGAATATTTCTTTAAACTTTTTAGAATATATTGAGATAAAAAACATTGAACCAAAAGGAATTACAAACCCCGGAATTCCTTTTGCCATAACAGCCAATCCGGAAAATATATAGAACAGCCACCAAAAATATTTTTTATTCTTCTCTTGAACATAGAATGTAAGCATTCCAAAACAGAGCGAAAACCAAACACAAGTCGCAACGACTATATCAAGAATTGCAAACTTTGCCAGAATTAAAAATTCTAAAGAGGTTGCAAGTACAAGCGATGACACTACTCCGTAGCTTTTTGAAACGATTTTCTTTCCGACAAAATATGTTAAAAATCCACAAAGGGTTCCATATAGAGCGACAGGAAATCTTGCCGTAAATTCGGTTATTTTGCCAAACAAGCCGAAAGATAAGCACTCTCCCCAAAAATAAAGCGGAGGTTTTTCAAAGAAAAATTCTTTATTCAAATACAAGGTCAAAAAATCTTTTGTGTTAAACATATCCTTGGACATAGAAACATATCTCGTCTCATCAACATCCATAAGAGCATAAGCCCAAATGTTATGAAAAAATATAAAATAAAACAAGATACCCAAACCCAGTACCGTAAACAGGTCCGGATGCTTTATTACAAAATTCTTAATTCCGTTCATAAATACTCCCTCTAACATATTAAAGAATACCACGAAAATTCTGCTTTTTAAAAGAATTAATAAATTGTTAAGTTTGTAAAGAACTGACAATTTTTGTATTAATATTAAAATAGCAAAGGATAGAATATGAAATATAAAGATTATTATGAAATATTGGGTGTTTCAAGAGATGCTGACAGTGCTGCAATTAAGTCTGCATACAGAAAGCTTGCAAGAAAATATCACCCTGATGTTAACAAAACAAAAGAGGCGGAAGAAAAATTTAAAGATATAAACGAGGCCTACGAAGTTTTGTCTGACAAAAATAAACGTCAAAGATATGACAGCCTTGGTTCGAACTGGCAAGGAGGAGCTGATTGGACACCACCTCCGGGGTTTGAGAACTTTAGTTTTAACTTCAATCAGGGCGGAGCTCAAAGCTTTGATTTCGGAGGAAGCGGTTTCTCTGACTTCTTTAGTTCACTCTTTGGCGACATGATGGGCGGAATGTCGTCCCACCAAACAGGCGGTTTTAGCGGCTTCGACTTCGGCGGCGGTGCGCAACAAAGAACGTCTTCAAGACGAAGAACCTCACAGGCTGAGCCGCAAGAAGAGCTTGATATTACAAAAACATTGAACGTTACAGCAAAAGAGATTTTTGACGGCAAGCCAATATCCGTAACCTTCACGGAAGTTCAAAAATGTACTCAATGCCATGGAGGCGGATACTGTCCAAACTGTGGCGGAACAGGGATTGTCTCAACCCCTAAAACAGTCAAAGTAAAACTCCCCAAAGGCATAGAAGAAGGTAAAAAAATTCGTCTGAAAGGTGAAGGTAAGGGCGATGCTTACGGAAGAAAAGGCGATTTGTATTTTGTCGTCCACTTCAAAGACTCTCAATACACATTTGAAGGCACAAACCTCACGAAAGAAGTTGAAATAACACCTCCGGAAGCTGTTCTTGGCTGCACGAAGGATATAGAAACACTGCACGGCAAAATAAGCATAAAAATACCGGCAGGAGTTTCAAGCGGTCAGTCACTTAGACTCAAACAGCTCGGACTGCCAAACTCAAGCGGTTACGGGGATTTGAACGCTAAAATTAAAATTGTAATCCCTAAAAACATGCCAGAAAAAGTCAAAGCTTTATATAAAGAAATTCAAAACTTAAGCTAAACATGTTATTCTTTTTTGCGGGGCAAAAGCTTTGCTTTTGCCCCTAATTCTGAATCATTATATAAAACTACCCGCCAATATAATTTTTAAGACCAGATGTTAGGTTTCTGTTCTTGCAAAGTTTTTTGAGTTTGGAAATTGCTCTGTTTTCTATCTGACGAATTCTTTCTCTTGAAACACCATAGATTGAGCCGATTTCATCAAGAGTTTTCTTATTGCCGTCATTATTCAAGCCAAATCTTAAAATAAGTACGTCACGCTCTTTTTGACTCAACTGGTCAAGCATATTTTTAATATCCTCTAGCATACTCTCTTGAGAAACAATATTATCCGGAGCGATTGTTGACTCATCCACAATATAATCGATTATCTTATTAGCATCATCTTTTTGTCCCGTCGGAGTATCAATACTAATCGTAGATTGAGTTGATTTTATAATAGAAGTTAATTTTGACAACGGAATTCCCATCTTATCCGCAATTTCCTGCTTATTAGGGATTCTTCCGAGTTCGGTCGTCAAATCCATTGTTGCTTTCTTAATTTTATTTATAGATTCAATCAGGTGGATAGGAAGCCTTATAATCCTCGCCTTATCAGCAATTGCTCTTGTAATAGATTGTTGTATCCACCAAGTTGCATAAGTTGAAAATTTGTATCCTTTAGTATAATCGAACTTTTCTGTAGCCTTTATAAGCCCCATATTTCCTTCTTGTATCAAATCTAAGAAAGAAAGACCTCTGCCAATATATTTTTTCGCAATACTTACAACAAGTCTCAAATTCGCATTAATCAAAACCTTTCTTGCCATAGGGTTTTGCGTTTCATAAATTTTCTTTGCGACTTCAAGTTCTTCTTCGGCAGAAAGCAAAGGGATTTTGCCGATTTGTTGAAGATAAATTCTGACTGAATCATCCGAGTTAACAGAGTTTAAACTCTCCTGAGTCTTTGGTTCTTCAATTTCAATATTTTCGTCATCTTCATCCATTGATTCTAAACTATTAAAATCGACACCTTCATCAGAAATATCATCAATCATAATGTTCAGTGTATCATTATTTTTTGGCATTTTCTCCTCGCCTCTCTTTTTATTTTTTAGACTTTTTTGACTTTTGAGTTACATACTCAAATAATATTATAGCAGCTGCGTTAGAAACGTTTAAAGAGTTAAAATTTGTTAACATTGGAATTTTAACTCTAAAATCTGCCATTTTCAACAGAGATTTTGATATTCCTGAATGCTCCGCACCCATTATCAGTGCAAAATTCATATCAGTATAATCAACTTCATAATGATTTTGCTCCGCATGATGGTCGGAAGCAATTACCCAATAGTCGTTTTCTTTTAACCTTTGTATCGCATTTACAAGACTGTTTGTTTTTATTATTGATATATGATTTGTCGCTCCCGCGCTTGTTTTTTCTACGGTAGAATTTATAAGCACCCCACGCCTTGAGGGGAGTATAATTCCCTTGATTCCCGCACAAACACAAGTTCTTATAATAGCACCTACATTGTGAGAATCTTCAACACCATCCAAAATGACAACTGAAGAATTACTACCTTTATTTGCTTCTATAAAATCGTCTAAATCTACATATTTTATAGGGGCAATCTGTGCGACAACACCTTGGTGATTAGCCTCCGGTGCCAGCGCATTAAGTTTTTCTTTTGCTACAAATTGAAATATTACCCCGCGTTTATGGGCAAGCTCTTTTATTTGTTCAATTTTTACATCTGCTCTTGAATTATTGGAAATATAAATCTTGTTAAATTCACGCTCTGATTTTTCAAGAGCTTCAATAATAGAATTTTTTCCATATATAATCGAGGTTTCTGTCATCGCATCCTCTCTGTTCAATATCATTTATTTCCTGTATACAAGATTCTGATTTTATTGTATAATAAAAAAAAATAGGATTAAAGCTAATGAAGTTATTTAAGAAGAGCATAATCGTCGGAGTTTCCGTGACTCCGGAAGTGGGGCTTGAAGTAGCTCAAATAGATTTTGAAACAAAAACTGTATTAAAATATGGTGTAAGAAATCTTGAATATAATTTAAACCAGCGTGAAATTGCTGATTTGGACATTTTTAAAGATACTTTACAAGATTTATTTTTGGAATTGGATATTCCTAAAAATGCAGAAATCGTGTTAAACTTGCCGGCGGCTACATTCAGGGTTAGTGATTATCCGGCTGCGCTTGATAACACTCAAGTTGAAGGTGCTATAGAAAGTGAAACCACTGAAGACCCTCTTTTCAAGGAAATTGAACCGGATATTGCCATTTCACCAATCCCAAGTTCTTCAATACAATTCAACAAGTATGTACATACAGCTTTAAGCAAGACAATGATTCTTGAAATTGCTCTAATATTTAAGGATTTAGGATATAAAATTCATGCAATTGACACTTCAGTAAACAGCTTGCTTAATTCTTTAATATATTTGGATAGAGTGAACACTTCGCCAAATACAGCTTGGGTGCTTATGATTGTTGAAAATTACTGTTGCAGGGTAATTTCAATGATAGGGCAATATTATGTTGATGCTTTTGAAGAAAGAATAAGCATAGGAGAAGTTCTGGGCGATGCGGAAAATTATTCAACCGTAATAAGTGCAGTAGAGCCTTATTTAAAAACAATTCCGTCTAAATATTTGTGCGTAGTATCAAAAACAAATGTAATCAGCGCAGAAGCACTTGCTAATAAACTGACCTATTCAGCACCTATTACTTATCAAGAAGCAAACGTATTCTCTGGTGAAGCCTTTTTAGAAACAAGTGCTAGTGTTAATCCTGAACTGGCTGCAACAATGTCGCTTGATGTGATTGGTGCTGCTATTAACAGAGAATTTGAAGAATATACGGAAGTTAGACTTAACTTGTTTAATAGTTCTTTGGGCGACGTATACTGGCTGGAACAACCTCCGCAATTTACTTTGTTTGGCAAAACAATTATATTAACAAACGAAAAATTAGTAGTATATTTTGCGGTAATTGCTGCTGCTATGCTATTACTGACCCTAATTGTAATGCTGCCGTTAATGGCTGCAATAAATTCAAAAACAGATGATTTGGAACAAATAAACTTAAAAATCGATCAAGCTAATAAATTCTTAAAAGATAATGAAAGCATTTCCTCAGAGCTGTTTGATGAAGGCGATGAAATGAAAATCGGTCTTTTGCAAAACAAAAATGTATATTCATACTACACAATTGTCGGAACTGAAATCCCTCAAAAAGTATGGTTGACTAAATTAAAGCTTGGAAACAAGGTAACAATAGAAGGTCAAGCTGATAATCTGGAAAGTATTTATAGCTTTTTTAGAAACATAAAAGACTATAACCCTGACTCAAATATTAAATTGCAGAAATTAAGACTGGCATCGTCAAATGGTGGTATAAGCGGAGGAAACTATGATAGTGAATCTATTCTGACATCATTAAATGCAGATTTCTACGAATTTAAGATTTCAAATGACGAAGAAAGTGAAGATGAAAGCAGCATCGGAAAAATTACGAATTCATCCGGTAAAAACCAAGATGTAAGTAAAAAGAAATCAAGCTCTAATTCCAAATCTAAGACAAAAAAATCTTCTGACAATAATGATTCGGAGAAAAAACCTGCAAGCTTACCTAGTGATTTGGAACCAATAAAGGAATAAAAAATGGATAGATATAAACGATTTTATGGTTTAACAATATTTGCAGTACTTGTGATTATTCTGCTTGCAATAATTATTAACATTATTGTTCCCAAAGTCAATACGCTCAATAACACAAAAGACGAAATTGCTCAAAAAGAGGAAGAACTTGCGAATTTAAAAAGTAAAATAGATATTGTACAGAAAAAAATTAAAAAAATTAAGAATTCAATAATGAATTCGCAAAAGAAAATTTATTCTCCTATAGAATCTGATTTAGGAAATGATACGCTATTTTTTACTTTGTATAACGATATTATTGAAATGCTTCATGCAAACTCAATAAAAGTAAAATCCATAAATTATACCTACAATCCGGAGACAGATGCTTTTGTAAAATTTGGAAAAGATGTCTATTTTGTTTGTGATGTAGATATGGAAGTTGTATCTAATTATGTCAATCTGGGTAAATTGATTCAAGATTTATATCAGTATCCGTACTATATTAAGATAAATAATATCGAAGTATTACCATATCCTAAAGATAAAAAGATTTTAGTTTCAAATCTGAGTTTAAGATTATATGCGCATACTTCTCCTGATGAAAACATAGATACACAAAAACTTGATAATGCAGATTTGGCACTACCGCAAGAATAGGGTTGAAATAGTTTTTTGTTTAGGTTAGGATTAAATTGCTACATGCTAACACAGCTCGGTTGCCTAAACGGAACGAGAGTGGGGCATTAAAATTGAATATAACTAAGTGCGGACGTAGCTCAGTTGGTAGAGTATCTGCCTTCCAAGCAGACTGTCGCGAGTTCGAGTCTCGTCGTCCGC
>CACZPB010000198.1 GCA_902782905.1 uncultured bacterium | reverse complement strand
CTCCTTCGCGCATTCCTCTTGTTGTGCACGAGACAGAGAGTTTGAATTCAGGGTGCTTACTTAAAAACTGCTTTATAACGGTTCCTTTGCCTACTCCAGAGGAACCTGATATAACGAATAATTTACTCATTTTGAGCTCCTTCGTTTTCACTAGTACTATAATTAAAGCCTTTATGGACAACCGTTTCGTACTGTATATTTGTCAGGTCGTGAGTTGTTTCAATATTAGAAAAATCATATTCATCTTCTTGATTTTTATCATATATAGAAGCAGGCGGCACAATCTTTGCATTCTTGCCTTTTAGTTTTGATATCAAATCCTTTGTTAACTGCGGCGTATCAAGAATTTCGGTAGAAACCTCAATATAACACAGCTTATTCATTATTTGTGTAACTTTCAACGCTTTATCAAAATCCTCAGCTGTTTCAGCCTTTGTCGCCCACACATCGCCTTCAAATACACGTGCAAATTTTGCATAATTCATCTGTACAATATCATTAAACTTGCTGCCCTCTTTTGCCAGAAGTCTTTCTGTTGTATATCCGCCATTATTAATAACTATTATGATTGGTTTTATGCCATACCTCATCATACTGCCAATTTCCATTGCGCTGATTTGGTGCGCACCTTCTCCGGTTACAACTACTGTACGCGCCTGAGGTTTAGCTAATGCCGCTCCGAATGCGGCCGGCGTTGCCCAACCTATAGAACCCCAAAGAGTTTGAAATTCAGGTGTAACATTTTGAGGAAATTTTATTGGTGCAATACCTTGCGAAACAATACCTGTCTCTGTTATTAAAATATCATTCTCTTTTAAAAATTCCTGAATTCTTGGGTAAATATAATCCGATGTTAGTGGCGAACCTTCAGCATCTTTATGCTTATAACCAAGGTTTGGCTTATCTATTTTTATATCTTTCGGTTTTATATTCCTTGTTACAATCTCCAAAACATCTGCCATTTTTACATCATCATACCTTTTACCGTTTATATACGTATAATTACCGTAAATTGCAATGTGGTCATTTATATTGTAGGGAAGGTCAAAACCAAATGAATTAAGATCGCTATATATTACACCTACTGATATTGCACAATCAGTATCTTTTACATATTTGTTTACAATAGGATTTCTTAAGCTGCCAAAATAACCACCCATATATTTTTCATAATTCATATCAACGATGTTTGCACCCATAAGAAAGTTGGTAACCGGAATTTGCGATTTGAAAACGAATTCCCTATACTCAAGCTCAGCGTCAAACCTCTTAATTAGGCTGTCCCCAATGATAATCGGATTTTTAGAATTATTAATTTTTTCTGAAATCTTTATTCCAACTTCTTCCAAAACATCCTTGTTGCTTGACCAATCACAAGCAACATATCTGTCTGAAATCTCCATTTCAGCTATATCAGATGGAATAGCTATATAAACTGGCTGTTTATTCTTTACAAGCACCTTAAAAATTCTATCAATCTCCATCTTTGCATTATCTCGCGTTATAAACGCAGTGGATGCAACAACATTTTCATAAGCAGAACAAAAAGCTTTGTAGTTTGGATTCTGTAAATTGTGATGCAAAAGTGTACTGTTATCAATTGCTTTCTGAGGAGGAAGCCCAACAATACTTACTACAGGAATATTTTCAGCCATAGAACCTGCTACGGCATTGATAGCGCTGAGTTCCCCAACACCGTATGTAGTGACCAAGGCTCCATAACCTTTAACTCTGGCATACCCGTCAGCGGCATACCCTGCATTAAGTTCATTAATACATCCTATCCAATTCGTATTAGGGTTTTTTTCTATTGCGTACAAAAGATTAAAATTATAATCTCCGGCAACTCCAAAAAGTTCTGTTATACCCAACTCTTCAAGTTTTTTAATTAAATATTCGGCACAATTCATAACATCCTCTCGGTATTTTGTTCATGATAACACGCAGAACAGTTATTAATCAAGAGTTTTTGTAATAAAAAAGGTATGTTCATAATGAACATACCTTTTTAAGCTTTTGCTTTTGTTGTTTTGCAAAAAGAGTTGCACGCAACTCCTGCTGAGTTAACTAAGCAGTAATTTTGTCAACAACACCAGCACCAACTGTTCTACCGCCTTCACGGATAGCGAATCTCATACCTTCTTCGATAGCTACAGGAGCGATAAGTTCAACTTCCATAACTACGTTATCACCAGGCATT
>CACZPB010000197.1 GCA_902782905.1 uncultured bacterium | reverse complement strand
TTGTACCCTGCGTTTTGCTCTTTCATGTGCAGTCTTTAAAGATTGCTTTTTATCGAGCATTTCATAGAACTCCAATTGACGAATCAAATCCCGCAATGTAACAACACGATTATGATTTAACCTTACAGAAGTTCTTCTCTGTAAAACTTCATCAATCGAAATTACGTTATTTGTCGGAACATAATCTTCTGTCGAATAATCCAGCTCATTATCATCAGAGTAATTAAAATCTTCTTCGTGCTGAGGCTCAAAATCCATAACGTCAATGCCTTCTAGCACATTCGACTTAAGTTTCAAAAGGATAGCAGCAAATAAAAGAGTTCTGCCCGTCATTCTAAGATTCTGCGCCTTTGATTGAAAAAGGTGCATCAAATACTTATCAGTAACGTCAACGATATTAACATTCCAAGGATCAATTTTGCCTTGTTTTGCCAGGCTTACGAGAATTTCAATCCCGTCCACTTCGGCTTCGTGGACAGCAGAATTCTCCCTCTCCTTGAGGAGAGGGTAGGGGTGAGGTGTCAACCCTACTGCAATATTCATATTTTCTGCGCTATTAGCCACCATATTTCTATTTTATCTTTATTCTTTTCTTCATAACTCCTCTATACTGAGGAATTTCTTCTGCTAAGAAGCCCCAAAGGCTCCCCCCCTTTTGCGATTATAACACATGAAAAATAATTTGTGAAAAGTTTACATGTTTGTTTACATTTAAAGGAACCGCAAATTTTAATGAACTGAATATAATACTTGACACACTGGGTTACAAGATAAATTTTGAAAAAATAGAAAAATAAGAAGTTACCAATTCTATTAATCTCTCAGTTTTACACCTGTTACTTTAGAAATACCTTTTTCTTTTTGTGTAACACCGATTGTGCGGTTTGCAGACTCTATCATTGGCTTTCTGTGGCTGACTACTATAAATTGAGTTGAATCTGCCTGTGATTGTACTATATGCGCCAGTTTTTCTACATTTATACCGTCCAGGCTTGCGTCAACTTCATCAAATGCGTAGAATGGAGCAGGCATATATTTTTGAATAGCAAATACAAACGCGAGTGCCGTAAGAGCTTTTTCGCCTCCTGACATCCCTGCAAGACGTTGTTTTTTCTTATCTCTCGGCTGAGCCTCTATATCAAGACCACCCTCAAAAGGTTTTTCTTCGTTTTCAAGAATTAGCGTACCTTCACCGTCTGATAGTTTGTGGAAAATATCCTTAAAGTTTTCGTTCAGTGCATTATAAGTTTTTAAGAAAGTTTCCTTCTTAAGATCCTCATAACCTTTCATTCTCTCCAAAATCTGCTCACGTTCTCTCGATAGAGTTTCAATTTGCCCGTGGAGTTCTTGCTGACGGGCAGAAACAGTTTCAAAATCTTCAAGAGCCTTCATGTTGACAGCACCCAGCTCATCCATTCTCTTTTGCAAACGCTGAATGCGGTTTGTAATTTCTTCTATTGACATCTCGACAGGTTCAAGCTCGTTAACATTTACACCTGCCTCAGCCAAAACACCTCTTGTTTCTTCAAGCTGAGGTTCTAATTCTCGCCTTCTTGCCTTAAATGACTCTATTTGCTCAGCAATTTTTTCTATATCAGCGGCTTTCAAATTCCTTTGAGTTTCAATATCTACCAAATCTTTATTTATATCATCTCTTTGTTTTAAAAGCTCCCCGAGTTTATCCGTAATTTCTTTTATTTGAACATCAAGAACTTCTAACTGTTCATTTAAGCCTTTAATTTCTTCTGCGGATTTTGCCTTGTCTAAAGAAAGTTCCCTGTTAACCTCCAAAGAGCGCGCTATAGTGTCATTGTGAGTCTTAATCGTTGTGTGAATAAATTCTATTCTCTGGTGCAAACCATCTATTTCATTATTTGCATCAGCCATATTTTTTTCGTAACGCTTGATTTCAGCCTCAACTCCCGAGGTTTTTTCTTTCAAATCTTTTAAATCGGCATCGTTCATCAATTTTTCTATATCTGATATAGAAGTTTGAACATCAGTCATTTTCTCTGAAAGTATGACATGTTCTTCTTCAATCTTATCAAGGTTTTTCTCTATTTGAGAAATTTCGGGCTCTGTTGTTTTAATAAAAGCTTCTTTTTCTTCAATATTGGACTGAGTATTTGCAAAATTAGTTTCCAAACTCGTAAGCTCTAATTTAGCCTTATTAAATTCTGTTGTAGAAGATGAATATTTCCCCCTCACATCTTCCATTTTTGCTTCAAGAGCATTTCTTTTTGAATGGAGAGTATTGTATTTGTCTTCCATTTCTTTCAATTTTGTTTTATAGGCATCTATTTCACTATCAGAGTTTTGCGCAAATTTAAGTCCCGTTTTTTTGACAGCACCACCTGTGATTGAACCTGATTTTTCAAACAAATCACCTGATAAAGTTACCATACGATATTTGCCGATAAGTTTGTTTGCAACTTCTCTGTCCTCGACAACCAATGTTTCACCAACAGCATAATAGAATGCATTAAGGTACTCGTCATCAAAATCAATAAGATTAATCGCAAAATCAATTACACCCTTATCTTTCGGAAGAGTTAAACTCCTTGGGCATTTAACGATTTTATTGAGCGGTATAAAAGTGGCTCTGCCTGCCCCTGACGATTTTAAGAGCTCAATACAGGTCGACGCTACGTGCTCATCATCTACAACTATATGAGCCATTCTTCCGCCAACAGCTATTTCCATTGCTGTAGAATATTCCTCGTCGACTTGTCCCAATTTCATCAAAGGCGCATGCACCCCGCGAATATTTGCACCTACTATCGTATCAACCGCACGTCCGAGGTTGGCTTCTTCATTCGCCTGCTTTGCTGCCTCAAGCTGGTAAATCTTCTTACGCGCAGCCTGCAAGTCATACTCCATATCTGCGATTTCATTTTTAGTTTTATCCAAATCATTTAATGTATTCTTAAGGATAATTTTGAAATCTTCGAGTTCCTTGCCAAGTTCCTCTATTAAAAGTTCTTTTGAAGATTTAGTTTCGGCAAAATTTGTTTTAAACGCTTCAAGCTCGTCTAATTTTGCTCGAGCTTCTTCCAAAGCTTTTTTCTTAGCATATAATTCAGCCTCCATCGGCGCTTGCTTTTGTATTAACTTTGTCTCCTTGTCTTGATATTCTTCAAGCTCTTTTCTTAAATTATTACGTTTTTCAATATGCTTTTCCGCTGATTCGCTCAAACCCGCCATATCTTCTAAGATTTTTTTAAGTATAGCTTTTTGCTCATCAATATTTGTTTGAATACCCTTTATTTCATCCTGTTTAAGCTGAATTTTTAGCTCAGAATCTTTAATCTTTCCTTCCTGTACCTCAATACCGTTTTTTGTGTTTTCTATAGTCTTAAGATTGTCTTGAATTTGTTTATCAGCAAACGCAATCGCCGAATTTTTTCTTGATATTGAACCCTTTACTTCTTCTGCTTTTTGCTTCAGTTCTAACTGGTGAGCCTCACCCTTCTCTTTTATAGTAGCAGAAAGTTCCTCATACTTTTCTTTTATGAGCTTTAATCTTTCTTCCAAGTCCTTTGATTTTAATTCTTCTTCTTTTTTCTTCTTTGTAAATTCAAGAATATTTTCATGGGCTTTTTCCAAATTACGCTTCAAATCAAAAAACTTTACCGTATTAATTTGACTTTCTAAGCCGGTCTTTTCATCTTTTAATTTTTGATACTTTAGAGCGACCTCTTTTTCTTCTTTAAGCTGTTCAAGGCGAGTATTAACTTCATTTAATATAAGAGTAGAATTAACAACCCTCTTTTCAACCGTTTCTAATTCGCCGGTAGCCTGCTCTATTCTTCTGTCAAAGTCAGCCACACCCGCTATTTCATCAATAATCTTCCGTCTTTCATTGGGAGTACAGTTGGTGATAGACATAACGTCACCCTGCATCATTACATTGTAGCTGTTTGGAGTAATATTATATTTTTCCAGCCTTGCGTGAATATCAGAAAGGGTCACTATTTTATCATCCATATAATAAATACTGTTAAACCCTTGCGAAGACTTGCGAATACGCCTTGCAACCGAAAAGTCGCCTTCCTCTGTTTCTCCAAACGTTACTTTTACAAAAGCTTCATTTCTTTTGTTATAAGTGGAAATCAAATGAAAAAGCTTCTCTGCCCTAAGAGCCCTACTTGTAGAAAGCCCCAGAGCAAACAAAATACTGTCAATGATATTACTCTTACCCGAACCATTTGGTCCTGATATAGTAGTAAAACCTTGTAGCATCGGTATTTCGACTTTATTGGCAAACGACTTAAAATTGTCGATTTCCAGTTGCTTTATATACATCAAATCCCTTCCCTAGCTTAATTATCAACTAAAAAGGGGCTCATGTCAATCTGTTACACAGTGTTAAGCAATAAAAAAGCTCCCGAAGGAGCTTTTTTATTTTTTTATTATAATTTTTGTTTTGCTTCTTTTGCTTTAGCTTTTGCTTCTTTCTTAGCAGCTTCCTTAGCAGGATCTCTTAAAGGAATCATCTTGTCGAAATCACCGTTTACGCTAAAGTAGAATCTTGCAGTGCTTTCACCGTAATATTTATGGCCTAGCGGGAAGCCTACGCCGATTTGAGTTGATAACCAATCACAGAATGTGATATATGTTCCGAAACCGACTGAGTGCAAGAATGAATGCGGATAATTGTATACATTACCGTTTTCACCTATCCAACCAAAGTCATAGAATGCAGCCAATCTGATTCTTTCATCGATTTTCGGTGCAATTCTGTTCAAGAACGGAATTGGGAATCTGTATTCAACTGTACCGGAAACACCATAGTCACCAATAAGTTCAGCCGGTTGATAACCTCTTAATGTGTATGGACCACCAAGCTGCATTTGTTCCGCTGCAAATAACTTGTTCGGTGAATATTGACCGTTAACCCTTATTATACCCAAGCTTCTTGCAAACAACCTCTGAACACGAGTAGCGCCTGCTGTTACCTTGAAGAATGATGTATCCTGAATTGCTCCATGGCCGTTACCGCCCATACCAAAGTCGATACCCAAGTTACCAATCCAACGTCCGTAACTGTCATCGGTCATACCATACAAACCTGTACGCCATACATGTAAGTTATAATGTGATAATCTTTCCGGATTTGGTCTGTTATTAAATGCCGATGTATTTGCATTAACAAGATTATATCCTGTATACAAGAATAAGTCTGACTTAGCTGTTTGAATTAACGGTTGAGTTAATTTGAAGAAATAGCTTTGCGCATTACCCTTAATATTGTATGCCTTATAAGGTCCGCCGAGTCTTACGTGAGAATCGTTAAAATCAAATGACAAACGAGTTCCGTATGAAGAAACCGGTAAACTGTACCCTGCCATCCAACCGGTTGCACCGGATGAAATGATAGTACCACCGTAAATTTTATCACCCAAACCTGTTAAGTTGTGCATACCAAGTAAGAATGATACACGTTGCGCACCTGTATATGAACGACCGTAGTCATCATAAGTTACGTCAAAGTTAATTGGAAATCTGTCACGGACATTAAGTGTGATTTCTGTATTCTCGTCACCTGTTGCCTGTCTTTCGATTTCTGTTTGGACTTGAACGTAATCTTCTCTGTTAATCTCTTTCATAGCTCTTTGAAGGTTCTTAGCATTGAAAACTTCGCCTTCTCTCAAGCCTGCTTTACCCATGATTATATGTCTCAAATACCATTCACGAGTCCACTTTTCACCTTCAATATTCATTTCGCCGACTTTACTTTCAACAATCTTAATTGTTGCAACGCCATCAACTATTCTTTGCGGCGGAACTGTTGCATATGAAGTTAAATAACCTTTTGAACGGTACAAATTCGTTACTTTTGAACAAACTTCGAGAAGTTCATCAAAATAGATATCTTCGCCTAAAACTTCACGAGCTAACGCTTGAAGATCCGCTTCTTTAATATCTTTTACGGTATTTCCTT
>CACZPB010000196.1 GCA_902782905.1 uncultured bacterium | reverse complement strand
TGATTAAAGTTGCGTGTCGCTTGCCTCTGTCATAGCTGTTATAAATTTCAAAAGAATAATCCTTAAAGGCTCCCTTGTAAATTTCGTTGTAGCAATCTTTCAGGTAATATTTTTTTACTGGTTTTTTGGTCGTTGTTATACCAAAATGTATATTATTTGTAGGTTTTACTCTCATTAAAATATCCAAGTCAAATAGGGTACTAGGGTAAATAATTACCTAGAAAATGCGAAAAATCGTCTAGCAAATCTCCTTATGTATTATATTTTATTAAAAAAAGAACCAAAAATGCAATAGCTTAATATACTTAGTCAATATTGCTAAAATTTGCAATTCGGTGTTATTAATGCTATTCTAACTGTGTGCCGATGTGGCTCAGTTGGTAGAGCAACGCATTCGTAATGCGTGGGTCGGGAGTTCGAGTCTCCCCATCGGCAGTTCTTGTAAATTGACAATAAGCTTGTATGAGACGAGAACTCCACAAAACGGAGTTTTGTCAGGAGTTCGAGCGCGAGTGAGCTGAGGGCGAAGTTATTTTCTTTGAGAAACGGAGTTTCGGAAAAGAAAATACGTAGACCCGTTAAACGCGAACGAGCAAGACAATCTCCCCATCGGCAGTTACTTTTTCTTTGCTAAAAAGAAAAAGTAACCAAAAAGAAAAGAGCATATAGTCGGCTTTTAGGTAAAAAACTACAAGCTGGAAAGTGAAACTACAGGTTCGCCTCATTTGTTTCTTTTACAAGAGTGTTGTAATGGTAAATAAAAATGTAGGGTGGGTTAAGCTCAAATAAAGCTTAGCAGCTTATATGAAAATTAAAAGCGGCGAACCCACCGAAAACTTACAAAAATACGGAGTTTTAAAAATGAGAGAGAAACTTTTAAGAATAATTGAAAAAAACAGCAGAATTGATTTAAAAGAACTTGCGATAAGGTTAGGCAAGGAAGAAATTGACATTGTTAATGAACTTCAAAAGTTAGAAGACGAAAAGATTATTTGCGGGTATCATACGCTTATAAATTGGGAAAAAACTGATATTGAAACTGTGTCAGCTCTTATTGAAGTAAAGGTTACTCCGCAGAGAGGGCAAGGCTTTGACAGGATTGCCGCAAGAATTTATAACTATCCTGAAGTCAGAGACGTATACTTGATTTCAGGCGGTTTTGATCTTTTGGTAACTCTGGAAGAAAAATCGCTTAAGGATATTGCAAAGTTTGTATCAGAAAAGCTTGCGACACTTGACAGTATTTTGAGTACCGGAACACACTTTATTTTAAAGAAATACAAAGAGCACGGAACAATAATTGATGAGCACATAAAAGATGAAAGGGAGATTGTGACTCTATGACAATTCCTTTATCCAAACTTGTGACAGAGATAAAGCCATCGGGCATAAGAAAATTTTTCGATATTGTATCAGAGATGAAGGACGCTATTTCTCTAGGGGTTGGTGAGCCTGATTTTGATACTCCATGGCATATAAGAGAAGAAGGTATTTACGCTCTGGAGCGCGGAAAAACTTTTTACACTTCGAATGCAGGTTTGAAGGAATTGAGAGAAGAAATTTGTGCTTACCAGAAGCGTCACCAAGGTATTGAATACAATCCAATGAGCGAAGTTCTTGTGACGGTTGGAGGTTCAGAGGCTATTGATATCGGCTTAAGAGCGATGGTAAATCAGGGTGATGAGGTTATAATTCCTCAGCCTGCCTATGTTTCATATGAGCCTTGTGCTGTCTTAGCCGGTGCAAAGCCGGTCATTATAAATCTTAAGGCGGAGAATGATTTTAGGTTGACTTTGGAGGAACTAAAATCTGCAATAACTCCGAAAACAAAGATTTTAATTCTTCCATATCCGAATAATCCAACTGGTGCAATCATGGAGCGCGGAGATTTGGAAAAAATAGCAAAAATCTGTATAGAAAACGATATTTATGTAATGTCTGATGAGATATACAGCGCGCTTACTTATAAGGGGGAACACGTTTCAATTGCGTCTCTTGAGGGGATGAAGGAGCGCACAATACTGATTAACGGGTTTTCAAAGGCTTATGCAATGACGGGCTGGAGACTGGGGTACGCTTGCGGACCTAGTGAAATTATAAGACAGATGACAAAGATTCACCAATTTGCGATTATGTGTGCGCCGACTACGAGCCAATATGCGGCAGTTGAGGCTTTGAGAAACGGTGATGGTGATGTAGAAGAAATGCGTGATGCATACAATCAGAGACGCAGATATTTGATGAATGCTTTTAGAGAAATGGGATTGGAATGTTTTGAGCCATACGGCGCATTTTATGTATTTCCTTGTATAAAAGAGTTTGGAATGACAAGTGAGGAGTTTGCGACGAGGTTTTTGCAGGAAGAAAAAGTTGCGGCAGTCCCTGGGAGCGCCTTCGGTGCATCCGGTGAAGGGTATTTAAGAATATCTTACGCATACTCAATCGAGAATCTCAAGGAAGCAATGGAGAGATTAGGAAGATTTATAGAACGCTTAAGAGAGGCATAGGATACTAAAGCAGTAACTCTTTACAGATTTTTTATTATCTCATCTGTAAACTCAGAGCATGTTGCACTGCCTCCGAGGTCTGCTGTTTTAACATCTGCTTCAAGAGTTTTAAACAAGGCTTTTTTAATTCTTTCTCCTGCTTTGTTTTCACCGATATAATTCAGCATTTCAATTGCAGACATAAGCATTGCTGTAGGGTTTGCTTTATTTTGCCCTGCAATATCAGGAGCAGAACCGTGAACAGGCTCAAATACGGCATAATCTTTGCCGATATTTGCACCCTGCGCAACTCCGAGTCCTCCAATCAATCCCGCACATAGGTCTGAAACGATGTCTCCATATAGATTAGGGAGTAACAGTACGTCAAACTGATTCGGGTTTTGAACAAGCTGCATACAGCAGTTATCGACAAGGATTTCTTTTAGTGGTAAACCGTAATTTTTAGAAACATTTCTTGCGCTTTCCAAAAATAGTCCGTCAGAGAGCTTGCAAATGTTTGCTTTTGTGACAACGGTTACAGATTTTCGATTATTCTTTACTGCATAATCAAACGCGAATTTTGCTATCCTTTCGGAAGCAGAGCGCGTAATACGTTTTATGCTCTCGGCTGTATCTTCGTCAATTTGTCTTTCAATACCTGCGTACAAATCTTCCGTATTTTCTCTTACGACAACAATATCAACATTTTCGTATCTTGTCTTAACGTTGGGTAAATTGTAGCAGGGTCTAAGGTTTGAGTATAAATCCAACTCTTTTCTAAGCTGGACATTAACAGAGCGAAAACCTTTGCCGATAGGTGTTGTAACAGGAGATTTTAAGGCAACCTTATTTCGCTTTACGGATTCTATGACTCTATCAGGAAGCGGAGTACCTTCTGTTTCAATAACATCAGCACCGGCAGTTTGAACATCCCAATTAATTTCAACCCCTGCTGATTTTATAATTCTTAAGACCGCATCCGATATTTCCGGTCCGATTCCGTCACCTTTAATTAACGTAATATTGTGCATATTAATTTTACCTTTATATTTATCCCCTGATCCCAGCTCCTTCCACATTCGGCGAGAGTAATAGATGATGCAGGTTATCTTATGTCTGACAAAATATTTATACTGTAATTTTTAATTTCTCTTCTTTGTACAATCTAAGTGCAATCGACAATTGGTCAGGGCAGCTTGTGGGTCTAGAGCCGCACGGAAGTCCTTGAAGTCTTTTAATAACTTCATCAATATCCATTCCGATTACTAAAGAGCCAATACCCTTAAGGTTGCCGCTGCATCCGCCAACGGTTTCCATTTCCAGTATTTGGTTGTTTTTAATCTTAAGCATCATAAGTTTGCTGCAAACTCCGCTCGGTTGAAATCTAATTTCATCAATCCCATCAATTTCTTTAATTTCAAAATTCTCGCTCATATACACTCCTTTTTCTTTACCCCTCGCCCTGTCTGAGAGGGGTTGGGGTGAGGGGCAATTTCCCTCATTACAAGATTATATT
>CACZPB010000195.1 GCA_902782905.1 uncultured bacterium | reverse complement strand
GTGCGTAGCACCCTGGGAAGATAGCACGCTGCCAAGATCTATTTTAAAGAAAAAAGAAATCGGTTGGATAATCGGTTTCTTTTTTTGTTTTTTATTGAGTTTAATTCAGCACGATTTGCAAAAAATAGGTCGGCGTTGCCACGCCGACCTACTTTTGGGTTGGTATAGTAATGTCAATCTATATTAGAGTGTTAATCAATTACTTTCCCGAAAAACAATCTTAGTCCGCCTAAATTTTTAGTTAGTGTTTTTCTAATACCGCATGTTATTGAATTAAGATTTTTTGTTATTTGATTTGTGTTTTCGAGTGTGTTTGTTAGTGTTTTATCAGCGTTTGTAATTGTGCTATTGATGTTTTTAGTAAATAAATGTAATCCGCTGCTTGAGTTTTCAATATTGTTAAAAGTATTATTCCATTGTTCTTCGACTATAATGTTATCAAATTTTTTAGTGAGATTATTTATATTTTTTGTTGTTTCTTTAAAATTAGTCGACGAACTTTTTATATTGCTTCGGTTTTCTTGTAAAATATCTTGAATTAGTACAAACATTCCTCCTATGGAATCAAGTGTGATGTATAAATTTTCTGATGCCGTCATCAAGTTGGTTTTAATTTTATCCAAGTCTTCAGGGTTTTGATTTTTTAAATATTCTTTAGCATCAACAGTTGAATATCCGTGAATGTGTGAATGATTTCCTATAAATCTTTCAGACGGGATTTGGGGGTAAATGAGTTCTATATAATCAATTTCTTTATCGTTTTTTACTCTTTTTTTTAGTATAGCTTTTGTGTTAAGAGGAAGTTGCAGCTTCTTCTTGTGTAAACTCATTTCAAGATTTGTTTTTTGAAAATCTTTGCTAAGATAACTTCTTCTAACTTTACCAACGGGTATTCCTTTATAGTAGACACAAATATTTTTATCAAACGGTCGAATATCCGAAAAAACAGCAGTGATGTGTCTTTGAGAAAAATAATTGAGCGTCAAAAGTGTAAAAATAATAATAAGAATTAATAGAAATTTATTCATAATAATTTAATGATAATTATTATAATAAATATTTATATTAACCTGTTGCGTAGTATAATAATTGCCCTCTTTCTCAATTGTTTAAACTGATTAAAAAGTTAGAATAAGTAAGGTTAGAAAAAATAAAGGAATTATAATTATGAGAGACTTTGTAGTAAATTTTGGCGGCATTTTAGTTGATATTATGGCGGTTGTAACACTCGTCGGTCTAATAATTTCAACCGTAAAAGTTATGGCAGCTCAAGGTATCTGGGCAGGGCTAGGTGTTCTATGGGCAGGTCTTGTAAGTTTTATTTTTGTTTTCTTTTTAATCTATCTTGTTATGTCTATAAACGACAAACTATCAGATGCTCATCTTGATACTTATGATCGTTAATAAAAAACAAAAATCAAACAAATTTAAGCGGAAACAAATCCTTGTTTCCGTTTTTCGTATTTGTTACCTATTAATAAGCTGCAAATATTTTACAGTTGCTTGTACTCTGTTAGACACCTTCAATTTTTCGTAAATAGAAGCAATATGTGCTTTAACAGTATGGCTTGTAATTGTTAATTTATCAGCTATTTCTTTGTTACTTTTTCCTTTTATAAGCACTTCTAAAACTTCTTTTTCCCTTTGAGTAAATATATCTGTAGTGCTATCCTTTTTCATCTCCAATAACCTCTTTGTATCCTTAACTATTATTTTCTACACTGGCGAGTTAAAGTCTATAGGACATTTGGCTAGTATTTTTATTAATTTATAAGTTTAGTGTACGACAACAGGGACTCTCAAAATGATTTAAACTGATTACAGTATTTCAGCACTCCCCTCTATTCCCCTTCCCCCCAAAAAATGACGCCAAGCCGGTAGTCATCGCGCCAAGCCCAATACATTTACCCCCCTCCTCGCTATGACGCTAAGCCGGTAGTCATCTCGCCAAGCCCAATACATTTACCCCCTCTCCATTTACCCCCCTTCATTTACCCCCCCTCTCCATTTACCCCAAAAAAAAGAGTCTTATCGACTCTAAAAACTTTTAATGTGTGAAGTGTAGTATGTATATTAAGTGTATTAAATCTAAAATCTAAAACTCGTGTGAAAATATTAATGATTATCCTCATATATACAAAGTGTTTCAACTCTAAAAAATTGCTTGATTTTTGCTTTTTTGTAACATTTCTTAATGAATGATTAAATCTTTTGACTTTGTGATAAATATTCTTAAAACTAAATCAGTGAGGCTAAAATGTTTGTAACGGATTTAATAAAGTTATTTTTACCGAATTTAGGAGTGAAATGCCAGCATGAAAAAATATCACCTGATATGGAGCAGGGATATTGTCCTGATTGCGGCAAGTTGATAAAAAATGAGTGGTATATTACAAGATGCAGCTGCTGCGGAGTAAAGATGAAGGCAATGGTTAAAGGTGGCGAAATTGTTCCGCAGCATCATTTCTGCGGGAATTGCGGTTCGGAAAAATTTAAGGTCGAAAAATTAGACCAAATAAATTTCATAGATATAAATTTTGCAGCGTTGGTAAAGAGTGAGGTTGATGAGTGCAGCCGTCCTTTTACTACAACGTGCTGGCAAGAAAGAACCATCGAGCAACCAAAATTGCTAGTACAATACCTGTAATATCGGCGATTATTCCTGTTAGGAGTGCATATCTGAATTTTTTAATACCGACAGAGCCGAAGTATACAGCAAGGACATAAAATGTTGTTTCAGAGCTTCCGACCATTACCGCGGCGAGTTTTGTAACGAAGCTGTCCGGTCCGAGTCTTGTTGCAATGTCTGAAAATAGCCCAAGTGTTGCTGAACCAGAAAGTGAGCGAGTAATCATAATTGGGATAATATCGCTTGGAATCGATAGTCTTTCAAGCGTTTTTCCGCATAAGGATGTTATTAAATCAATCGCACCGGATGCTTTAAACATTGAAATAGCTACTATAATAGCCACAAGATACGGAATAATTGATATAGAAACTTTAAAACCGTCTTTTGCGCCTTCAATAAATTCTTCATAAACAGGAACTTTTTTGATAAGCCCAAGTGATAATATTATTAAAATCATTGCAGGAAGAATGCAAACGGAAAATTTTTCAATCATGCTTCCTCCAGAGTTTTTTCAAAATTAGTGCCGTTATTATTGCTGTAAAGAAAGCAAGAGTTGTAACTATAAGTGTCGGAAGAATGATTTCTGTTGGATTTTTAGAGCCGACACCAACCAGTATTGCAATAACTGTTGCGGGAATTATTTGAAAACCGGCCGTGTTCATTCCTAAAAACATGCACATAGAATCAGTAGCTTCTTCTTTATTTTCATTGTCCTCTTGCAGTTCTTTCATAACTTTCAATCCGATGGGAGTTGCTGCATTTGTTAATCCGAGAGCATTTGCGGATATACTCATTGCAATGTCACCGACGGCAGGTGAATCTTTTTTGATATCTTTGAATAATATTTTTGTAATAGGTTTGAGAAGTTTTGCAACCAATTGTACCAGTCCGCTTTTTTCTGCAATACGCATAATCCCAAGCCAAAAAGCCATTATTCCGATTAATGAAAAAGCTATTTTGACCGCAGTATCACAGGATGTAAGCATGGCATTTACGACATCGGAAAGCGTGCCGTTAAATGCACCAACTAGGATTGCCGATATAAAAAGTATAAAAAATATGTAGTTCATAACTTAATATTAGAAAAAAAATTAATATTTGTCACTATTTTTATATTATTATATAATTATCATATACATTAAAATGAGGGATAGAGTGTAAAATGGCAGAGATTGATAATTTTTCAGAAATAAAAGAGAATTTTGATACCGTGAAAACCCTGTTAAATTCAATAAGAGCGCAAGGGATTTTAAACACTTCCGATGTTGATAAACTTTTGGAAGGTATTAATTCAAAATTGGAAAAAATTAATACAGACGAAGATGTAGAACTTATAAAAGTTTATTTGACTGATTTAAAATCAAACATGGAAGAACGCTATAGTGTGTTAGTTTCAAAATTCGGCGCAATTGAATCTCTGTTTTCTAATTTATTAAAAAATAGCTCAGAAACCATTAAATCATCAGAGGTAAAAGAATTATTTGATGTCGTAGCGACAAATCTCTCCGTTTTTTCAAGAGAAGTTGTCTCTCAAAAAGAAGCCCTCGGGGAAATTACTTTAAGACTTGATACAATGCGCTCAGATGATTCTCAAAAGCAGGAAATTCTGAAAAATATTTTTTCTTTAAAAACAGAATTGGAGCATATTAACAACGGTTTTGATTCAATTGTTTTAAATTTGAATGAAAGTTTCAAAAATGTATTAAAAAGTGTATCCGAGATTAATCCTGAGGAATCTCTAACCCAGTTTTCATCTCAGATAGCGGATGTTGTTTCATCTTCTAATGCAATATTATCTGCGCTTCAACTTATGGACAAAAAGAGTGACGGATTCTCGGAAGAATTAAATTCTCTGGCAAAGCAGGAAGATATAATTTCAGCTAAGAGAAATATATTGGATTTGGCTGAAAAAAATGCAGAAATTATAAATTCTATTGATGCTTTGACTCGAAAAACCGAAAAAGTAGACACTCTTTCCGAAAAAATAGATGCTTCCGTAAATATAATAGCCGGACTAAAATCAGTAATATTCGAAAATGGTGATAAAAATACAGCGTCTTTAGCCGCAAAATTCGATGATTTGGAAGTTTTGGTAAAAAGCGTTTCAAATGAGCATGAATTTTCCGAATTTAAGGCGGATATCAATTCTCTTTTGAGGGAAATATTAAACGGTTATGTTCTTCAATCTCAAAACAACAGGGATGAAATAAAAGAGCATGTAACCGGTGAATTTAATAAGCTGTCGCAGTTGGTGGAAGCTAATGTAACGAGAACCGTCGGTGATATTACCTCAAGTGCTCAGAGTCTAAGCTCAAGAGTAAAGGACTCTCAAGCTTCTATAGTGGAATTGTGCGAGAGGAGCTTTTCAGAAATCGGCGAGGGCATATCTTCTTTGAAAGCAGTGCTGGCGCAATTTGATGAAAATAATACATCTTCAAATAACGCAATTTTTTCAAATATGACAGATCGCTTAACGCTGTTTGAAAACAGTATTAAAGCTTTTTTTGAAGCGGAGAAAGAAAATGCTTCAAAATCATCAGAAGATATTGAAGAAAAATTATCCAATATTAAATCATTATCAGGAACACTGGATTACAAATTAGATGCTTCGGTTGTTGAAATAAGTAATGCAAAACGCGAATTTGAGGATTTGAAAAACTCTGTAGATGCCGTATTGGCACTTGATTTTGTCAATGCAGTCAAAGATTTTAAGGTAGATTTGTATGCAGCAAAGCAAGATTTGGCTTCTTCTTTAGACTCTGTAAGCGGAGATCTTTCAGAAACTTTATCAAACGACTTGTTCGGCAAATATGAGCTTCTTATAAGTAAGCTCGATAATGTTGAGGATGAGGTAAAGCAAGTTCAACAGCAATCTTGGCAAGAAATGAAAGCTGCAATAGACGGAATTTCAGCATCAATATTAGATGTTTTGTCGTACGTAAGTGTAGCAAAAGATGCAAACACGGCAGGGTTAGATGCAAAATTTGCTCAAATCGAAAATGCGCTAAAAGATAATAATCTCAATTATATTGAAGATATTAAGAATATCGTGGATGTGATAAAATCTCAAATAGAGGTAAACATCTCTCAACTTAAGTCTAATGCTGAACATAATTATTCAGGTATAAATTCTGCAATTTCCCAAAACAGTGAAGCCATAAAAAATGATATTCAGGCAGCACATGAGAGATTTGCGGAAGTTAATGAAAATGTTAATAATGCAGTAGAAACAGTAAAATCGGAAATTGAGAAGAATTTTTCTCAAGTAAAAACAAGTTCCGAACAGAATTATTCAGGTATAACATCCGCTATTGCAGAAAATAGTGCTGACATAAAAAATGATATTCAAAATTCGTACAATAAGATTGCAGAAGTGCAAGGGAATTTTGATGAGATAAAAGAAATTCTTAACGTTAACAATGTTACAATGACGACCAATGTAAGCGATTTGTTAGCTTCTGCGGATAAATTGAAGTCGGATTTTGATGTTAAATTGGATGTATTAAAAAACAATTTACTTGATAAAGTTACAGATTTTAAGAATGATTTTTCACAAGAAAACACAGATAAAATTAATGAACTCAAATTTAGTTCCGAAAACCTTCATGCAAGTGCATCAAAACAGGCTATAGATTTAAAAAATGAATTAAAGACAGAAATCGAACACATAATCGAATCTTTGAGAGTGAATGTATCTTCTCTTGGTGAAAATGTATCTCAAGCTGTTTTGAATATAGAAGGCTCGAACAGAGAAATTGTAGATTTCGTTAAAAAAGATTTTGTAGACGAAGTTAATCAATCTGTTGATACAATTAAAAATAATACAGCAGATGTTTTAGGTGAAATTGATATCAAAGTATCTGATGTTGTGAATAGTTTCAGCTCCCTTGAATTATCTGTTAATAATCTCTCTTCAGAGACAACAACAGCGTTGTCGGGTACTCTTTCAAAAATATTGGATAACTTTGTTGCTCAAAAAAATCTTTTAAACAATCTTAATGAACAAACTGTATCAGAGTGGCAAATAAGCTTTGGAGTTATTAAAAAACAGTTTGGGGAATTAAAAAAAGAGTTTGAAGAATTAGATGTCAAAATAGATGAAGATTTATCTCGCCAAATAAATATAATAGAAGGGCAGTTTGATTCGCTTCATTCTCTTCTCTCTGACGTTGTTTCTCAAACAACAGACGCATTGGGAGAAAAAATTGATGCAGAGCTTTCTCAAGCTTCGGAAAAAATAGGTAACAATATTGCAGAAAAACTTGAAGAATATAAAGCGCAAATAGAGCAGCTCTTTGAAAGTTTCAAAACACAAGGAAATGAACAAGCTGAATTTATTAAAAACAGGGCTTTAGAGCTAAATTCAGTTTTAGAGCAAGCCTTGGATAAACAAAATAAAGATGCGGTTTTGCAATTGGGCGAAATTTCTTCACATTTAAAAAATGTTTTGACTGAAAGTTTGCAGTTGACAGCTGATGATTATGCATCATTGAAAGAAAAATTGGTAGAGTTTACTAGCGAAAATAAACAAAATAATGATGATATGATAAGTTCGGTAAGAGCTCAATTGGATGATATTACAAAATTTGTCGATTCAGGTTTAGATGTTCAGGCTCAAGAAGTGAACACTCTTTTTGAAGATTTGAAAGCTGAGATGAAAAAACTTGATGATAAATTTGCAGAAGCTCAGGATAAGACATCTGCTGATTATGACGATATATCAAAAACTTTAAACAATGATTTGAGACCGGAGGTTATCGGGCTTGGTGATAAAATAGTATCAGTTATAGAAAGCTCAACTTTTGATATAGCTTCAAAACTTGGTACTGCAAGTGAAGAAATGTCTGACGGGTTAAATTCAAGTCTTATTGAATTTAAAAAAGCTTTTGAAACATTAAGTGAAAAATTTGACAGAGATAATGCAGGAAGATTGAGTTATGTTCAGTCAAAACTTAAAGAATTGGAGGATAAATTTAATTCTTCCATAGAAGAGTTGAAAAATTCTTCAAAAACAGAAATGGCTTCCGTCATTGTAAGTCAAACAGAATTGAATTCAGCAGAGCTCCAGTCAATTGAGGATATTGCAGACAAGTTAATCGAGCAGTCAGAAAGTATAAAACAGAATACAATAGGTTGCAAAGATTTAGTTAACAAACTTGTAGAGGAACAATTCAGTTTAGTTACAAAGAATATTGAAAAAGAAACGGATGTTATCGTCGGAGATTTAATCGAACAGTTTGATATTCTAAGAGCAAACAATAAAGACGACCTAGCATCTCTCTCATCAAACATAGAAGGTTCTGTAGCCGGATATGTGATTGATGCGGTTAATGACTTAAAATCCTATTTGGATATAAAAACCGATACAACAGTTCAAGACAGCAAGCTTGACAGCTTGAGAGACGAACTTTCAAGGTACGTAGATGATACGGTTGAAAATATTAATAAGCTCTTAGAAGTAAGTGTATTTTCAGATGCGATATCAGATTTGAAATCTACAAACGAAGTTCTTCTGGGTTCAATGGCAGATAAATTAAACAGCCAAATAAAGGAATTTATAGAACAAAATGCTGTTAAAAAGCTTGATGACAAATTGAATTTGTTTGATAAAAAGTTTGTTGATACTGTTGTAGATAAATATGAGGAAATTAAATTATTATCTGCTCAGTACAACGGAGCTTTTGAAAAGATTTCAACTTCTGTCAGTGAATTGGTTGATGATTTTGCTAATTCAAGGGAAGTATTCAGCTCAAATATAGGAGCTTTATCAAAGAGTTTAACAGCGTCTGTAGATGAGCTAAAGGGAAGTTTCGCGGACTTAAAGGCACAAATACTTAACAAATCTTTTGACGAAGCATTTCATGCATCTGTTCATAATCAGATTTCAGGAATAGAAAATCTGGTAAGAGAACAAATTGGTTATATGGAGGATATAAATGAGCTCTGTGTAAGCAATCTTCCTGAAATTACAGAGATGAGTGCTGCCGTAAAATTTGGTATTCAAAAGTCTATAGGTGATGTTATATCAAAACTTAACGAGCAGGATGTTGATGTAAAAGAAGAACTTGCAAAATTAAAATCTGAAATAATAACACAGTTCATAAACATATTTAATCAAATTTCATTTGTAGCGGAAGAAGAAGAAATTCTTGATTTCATACAGGAAAAGCACTCAAATTTGATAAATGTCTTGAGCAGAATTGAAACAAATGTTGAAGCTAAGATGAATTCTTTAAGACAGGATATAAGCCTCATCAACGAAAAAATCACCTCCATTATGTCATCAGAAGGCGATGTGGATTATATATACAGCCTTCAAGATTTGGAGAGTGATATTGCAAATCTGCGTCTTGTCTTAAATGAGATGAAAGAAAACAATAAGTCCGCAGAGCTTGATGAACTGATTAGTTCAACAAACGGAATTTATGCCCTTGTTGAGACTTTCAAAAAAGATTTTGATGGTTTATCTGAAGATGTTTTGAGTATAAGTACAAGAACAAATAAATTGTTGTTGGCATCAGATGAATCATACAAAATGCTTCAGGATAATCTTCAAGATTTCAGACTCGTTATAAATGATTTGGATGAGAGAACGAAGAACTTTGTACACGACGCAGGTATTGATAAAATTGACAGTAAGCTTGGAACTTTAAACACTATGATTCAGAATGGTGCAAAGACAAATCAGGTATTTAACCAAGTATTTGAATATTTGGCTGAATGGGTTGATAAAGCGGGTGAGCAGATTGCTACAATCTCAGATAGAGTGGAAACTTTGGATGACATCGGGCAAATAAAGGTTATGCTCGAAGATTTGAAGGCAGAAGCAGAGGATGATTCCGATAACAAAGAGATGATAGAAGCCTTGGGTGCAGTTTTTGAAAAACAGGCAAAACGTATAAATTCTTTGGAAACCAAGTTAGATAGGTTGATTGTCGAGACAACAATCAGTAATAAAAACGTAAAAATTGACATGACTCCATTAGAGGATACTCTTAACGGTTTCTTAGTCTCAATCGGCGATAAGATGTCCGAGCAGCAAGAAAAGATTAAGACACTCGAAGCTAAGCTGGAAGAAATTGGTTCTTTGGTGGATAATAAAGATACGGCACAGCTTACTAAAAAAGTTGGCGGTATGGATAGGCAGTTAGCTAAGTTAAATAAAAGCATCGAAAAAATAGCATCAAATGTTGTTGAAAAGTAACATAAAAGATTTAAAAAACATATTAAAAGCAGATAATGTTCTTTCGCACGAGGAAGAATGTTACTGTTATGCTGAGGATGCAGGAAATTTTAGAGCGTCTTATAAAACTCCTGATGTTGTAGTTTTTGTAGAAACTACAGAAGATGTGCAAAAGGTCGTAAGATATGCTTATCAACACAATATTCCTATTGTATGCAGGGGTGCAGGTACAAACACTGTTGGGGCTTGTATATGCGAAGAAGGCGGAATCGTATTAAACTTTTCCAAGATGAACAAAATATTGGAATTTTCACCGGATGATATGACAATGAAGGTTCAGGCGGGTGCTGTTTTGGGTGAAATAAAAAAAGTAGCGGAATCAGAAGGGCTATATTATCCTCCGGATCCATCCAATTTTAAAGTTTCAACTATAGGTGGAAGTATCGCACAATCTTCAGGCGGTGCAAAATCTTTTAAGTACGGTACTACAAAAGATTATATACTGGGCTTGACGGTTGTTTTGGCAGACGGAAATATCATGAAGATTGGTGCGGGTACAATAAAAGATGCCGCAGGATATCATTTGAGCCAATTGATTGTCGGAAGTGAAGGAACATTGGCTATTGTAGTGGAGGCAGAACTAAAGCTTATTCCTAAGCCCGAAGCTTCGGCAGTTATTACCGCATATTTTGACGATACGCAGAAAGCTGTATCTGCTGTGAACAGTATTATAAAGAGCAGAGTCTTTCCTTCCACAATAGATTTTATGGATAAAAATTCAATAAATACTGTAGAGAAGTTTTATCCCTGCGGTTTGGATACAGAAAAAGAATGCGTGTTAATAATAGAAACAGAAGGTTTTAAGATTTCTATGGAACATCAGGTGCAATTGATATCAAAAGCACTGGCAGATGCAGGTGCATCAGGTATAGATTGTGCATATGATGAAAAACAAAAAGAAAGTTTATGGACAGCAAGACGTTCAAGTTATGCTGCAACAGCTAAGCTCGCTCCGGATGTTATTACGGATGATATAATTGTGCCGCGTTCAAAATTAGCAGGAATGGTAGATGGAATACAGAGTATTTGTAAAGAATACGGGCTTCAGGCATGTATTGTCGGACATATAGGAGACGGAAATTTGCATCCGCAAATAGCTCTTAATATGGAAAGCGATGAAGAATTTAAAAATTGTATGGAAGCAAAAGCAAAGATGTATGCGCTAGTATCTTCTCTCGGCGGCGCACTTTCTGCCGAACATGGTATAGGTATAGAAAAACGTGCTTATGTCGAAAAATTCTTGGATAAATATTCATTAGAATATATGAGGCGTATAAAAAAATTATTTGATCCGACGGGGATTTTAAATCCGAATAAAATTTTTAAAATATAAAGGAGACAGGATGGATATTATAGTAATTTATTGTACAGTTCCAAATAAGAGACTGGCTAAAGATATAACAAAGATTCTTATGAAACACAAGTTGGCAGCTTGTGTGAGTATGGTAGAGAATGTAAAATCCGTTTTTTCTTGGGACGGAGAGATTTGTGAGGAAAAAGAGGTTTTGATGATGATAAAGACTCGCCGCTCAAATTACGGAAAAATAAAGCTCGTCATCGAAGACTTACATTCATATTCAGTACCGGAAATTATTGCGCTTCCGGTTGTAGATTGCAGTGAAGATTATTTGAAATGGCTCGTGAAAGAAACAGAAGCTTAGAGCTTAAGAAGTACATAGAAAGTCTGGGAATTGACGTTAATATCGGTCAGACAAAAGCCCGCGGAAACAGGGGAGTTTTTATTCACGGAAAGAATCGCTACAGGATTGATGTAGCAAAAAATCTTTCTGAAGAGGAAATTTTGTCTGTTTTGGTTCATGAATTTGCTCATTATGTTCATTATAAAAATGACAAGTCGCTAAAGTCTATAGATTTTGCGTTCGGGCAAGTTGATGATGAGATTTTAGATGAGCTGATAAGTGTTACGGTTCAGAATGTGCCAAAGGAGTTTGCGGCATCTCTTTTTGAAGCCAAAAAATCAGCATCGGATGAGATTCAAACCCTAAAAAAAGAAATAAAAACTGCGTATCCCGATTTCAAGTTGTCCGAAAAGCATAGGGCGATTGAGCGAGGAATGAGTTTGGCAGTAAAATATTTATTAAAGTATGACAATGTGAAAATTTTTAATAAAATTTATTCTGTTAATGATTTGGACAGTATAGAAAAATTAACCGAATATCAAAAAAAATATATCAAGCTGAAATCAAAGCAGCGTTATCTTTCAAGAATTAATTCCAAAATAAATAAACTGAATAAATATTACAATAACCCATCAGAACTTTTTGCGAGATTTTGTGAATTATATTTTTCAGATAATGCAAAAATCTGTGAGCTTGCTCCAAATTCAGTGAGGGAGTTTAAATGCTTTCTTAAAAAGAACGAGCTGCTGGATAATGTTTCAAAAATATTATTTTAAGCAAGCTTATATAAGCATATATCAAATGTTTTGTTATTATTAAGCTCTATACCGGCTGTCAAGAAATCCAAGTATATTTCGTCTTTCGATATTCCAATCGGCATAACTTTGTGTTCTACAAGTTTAGTAGAACTCAAGTCAACTTTATGTCTGTTAGGACCTGCATATATCGGCATATCCGGTTTGCCAAGTTCTTTGCAGAACTTTTTAGCATAATCAATGATGGCATCTTTTATTGTCTCAAAATCTTGCAATTCCTTATGCTTTTGAACCTTTTCAACAAGTTTCTGCTTTAAAGCTAAAACTGTACAAAAAGCAGATGTAAAAAGTGCATACAAACCTTTGGTTTCTTTTTTTACAGATTTTATAGCCGGTTTTGTAATGTCAGGTTTTGCGCAAAATTTTGGTTTTATATAATTCAGGTTATAATTAACATTTATCTTGTAACATTTCATAGTTATTAAAAAAAACAGTAAAAATATTTTTTGCTATTTGTTCGTGCTAAAATTGAACTATGAAAAAACCGGAACTTTTAATGCCTGCGGGCAATGTGGAAAAATTAAAGTATGCAATCAAGTATGGTGCGGATGCGGTATACCTTGGCGTTGTAGATTTCAGCTTGAGAGCTATGCGCAAAGGCGAACTTATTACGATGGAAAATCTGAAAACAGCAATCGACACTGCGCATGAACTTGGTGCAAAGACTTATTTAACTCTTAATATCTTTGCGTTTAATAATGATATAAAATCGCTTGAATCTTGTATGGATAAAATCAAAGACTCAAATCCTGATGCCCTTATAATCAGTGACCCAGGAATAATGAGGCTTGCTCAGAAATATATGCCAAAAACTCCGCTGCATGTTTCTACGCAGGCAAATATCCTTAATTATGAAGCTGTAAAATTCTGGCAAGATATGGGCGCAACACGTTGTATACTGGCACGAGAGCTTCCGATAAAGGATGTTGCGGAAATAAAAAAACAAGTTCCGGAGATGGAGCTTGAATGTTTTATTCACGGTGCTCAATGTGTTTCTTTCTCCGGAAGGTGCCTTCTAAGTGACTATATGACAAATGGCGAAAGAAAAGCAAATTCCGGCAATTGCTCTCAACCATGCAGATGGAGCTACAAACTTCTTGAGGAAACAAGACCTAATGAATACCAAGAGATTGTACAAGATGAAAAGGGAACACATATTCTATCAACAAAAGACCTGTGTTTAGTAAAACACTTAAAAGAGATGATAGAAGCAGGAATAGATTCTTTTAAAGTGGAAGGCAGAACAAAAAGTCTATACTATGTTTCTGCTGTAGCAAAAGCATACAGGGAAGCAATAGACAATGTTCTTAAAGACCCTTCTGCCGATATGGAACCATATTTTGAGGAACTTTTAAAAGTAGGTAACAGAGGATATACGACAGGCTTTTATCTAGGTGATGGAGAATATCCTGCTGACGGCTACAGTTACGATATTTCAAAAGGTCTTGCAGGAGCTGACTTTTTATGTGAAATCCATGAAAAAGAGGGTGATTATTACAGAATAATTACAAAAAATAAATTTTTCAAAAATGAAGATATAGAAATAATCAGTCCGTCAGAAAAATTTGTTACGCAAGTTACTGAAATAAAAGATTTAAAAGGTGAAGAACAAGAGCTTGCTAATACAAATCACGAGCTTCTGGTAAAATTCAGCACAGAGCCAAAAGATTATAAATATGCACTAGTGAGAACCGTTGGGATAAAAAACGGTGTCAACGAAGCCGCAAAATGTGCTTGCTCTTAAATTCCCGCATAGTACATTGTTCCTCTCGGTGCTCTTTCACGCGGAATCTCTCCACTTAGAACCCTTTGCATTAATTTATTTTTTTCTTCGTTAGCAAATCTGAAACCGCATTTCCAATGTGCCAGCGAAGGAGCTGGTATCTCAGCTACATCCGGACCTTCCAGTGATGTGGAAAATAAAATTATTCTGCCTTCGCAATCACTTTTCTTTGAAACTTCAACCAGTTTTTTTATCGCATACTTGTATGCTCCCTTTCGTGCAAATTTTGGCTTTATTTCAACCATTTTTAAATAAACATGCGGCTTAAGCCTTCTTTCTCCCTTAGAATCTATTAAAACATAGTTATCGGGGAAGCGATTGTTACATCCTTCATAGTCATACGCTCTGTATTCGGTTGAAAAGACATTAAATCGGCTGTCCCTAACTCCGGAGTTAAAATCATCAATTAGTATGTGCGGATAATTTGATAATTTTGACTCTTTTCTTATTCTTTTAGATGGCTCAAATGTATCGCGCGTCAGAGTGTTGTTTGTTAAAATGTAAGATTTTGCGCCGTTGTAAAATTTTTTCATTTTTACAACAGTGTTAATTTTTATATTATTTATTATAGAAAAATTGACAACCATATAATTCTCTGTTAGGTATTATAAAAACCGTAAATAAAAAATTTGACTATGTTTTTAAATTATGTAAACATAAAAAAAGAAGCGAGGCAAAAATGTTTTTAAAACCGGATTATAACCTGAAAAATATATATGAAATAAACTTTGATGAACTGAAACAACAAGGGATAAAATGCTTGATGTTTGATTTGGATTCAACAGTTATGCTCTCAAAATCCGCAAATTTTTTGCCGGAAACAATAGCTTGGTTTAATGGTTTCATAAACGATTTTGAAGTCGCAATAATTTCAAATAATCCAAATAAAGATTATATAGAAAACGCATCAAAGTTAGCTCCGTGCAGAGTTATAGGAAAAGCCGCGAAGCCGAACCCAGCAGTTGCAAAAAAATATCTCGATGAGATTGGTGTTAAACCCGAAAATGCAGTAATGGTTGGGGATAGACCTCTCACTGACATACTTGTAGGAAAAAGACTCGGATGTAAAACTATTCTCGTTGGTTCAATTAATCCTAACGAAAACTGGCCGACCAGATTTGTCAGAGCATTAGAGCGAAGCACCATAAGACGCTAATTTAGCTACCTAAAAATTCCGAGAACAAATTTAGTGCCGGCTCTAAATTATCCGCGCAAAATCCTATTCTTACATATCCTTCAACTTCAAGTGTTTGAGCAGGAAGCAATGCTACACCTGTACGATTTTGAAGTTTTCTGCATAGCTCTCTTGAGGGCATATCTTTGTTGTATCTTACAAGGGCTGTTGTTCCGCCTGTTGGCAAAATGCAATCAACATTTTTTTCTGACTCTACCCATTTTTTGAAGATGGCAAATCTTTCCCTTAATATCTTAAAATTTCTATCAGAAATCGCATTTCTGTTTTCTAATGCGATTGATGCAAAATATTCATCCAGTGCGCTGATGCTTATTGTATTATACTGCCTTTGATGATTGATTTCTTCTATCAAGTCTTTTCTTGCGCAAATCCAACCTACTCTGAGCCCGGGCAGAGAATACGTTTTAGACATACTGCCGACAGAAATTCCCTTGGGGTAAATATCGGCAATGGAAATAGAATACGGATTGCCGTTCAAATTTAATCCCCTATAAACCTCATCTGATAAAATCCAAGCATTATTTTCTTTTGCAAGATGTACAATTTCAATAAGCATCTCGTCAGGAATAACAGCCCCTGTCGGGTTATTGGGATTGTTTAGGCAAATAAGCTTTATCTTTTTTGTAACAAGCTTCGCAAGTTCATCAATATCAGGAAGCCAATTGTTTTTTTCTTTCAAAAAATATAATTTTACTTCTGCTCCGATGGATTCAGGTATTGAGTAATGTTGTTGATATGTGGGAACAACTGATACGACTTCATCGTCTCGATTTAAAAGCGACAAAAAGACAAGCTGATTAGCGCCGATTGCGCCGTGCGTAACGGTTATATTATCAAGCTCTTGATTTGTATACAGGGATTTTATTGCCGT
>CACZPB010000194.1 GCA_902782905.1 uncultured bacterium | reverse complement strand
ATAAAAAAGATTGTTCCAAAAGCCAAAGCTGCTTGTAATATGATTAAACCAAAATTGCCTAAGCTTTTGAGCATCCAATAAAAAACTACTCCTGAGCCCCATTCATGGTCAAACCACGGGTGCGTTGGGGTATAAGAAAGAAAATCCTGAAAGGGATAAATAGAGTGTTCTAAAATTCTTTCGCCGACAATAATTCTTGCAAAAAAATCATAGTCATAGTTTGTTGAAAGACATGCCAGAAAAATACAAAGAATAAAAATTATAAAAATTAATAATCTCTCACGCTTCAAAATCCGCTCCCTATTTTAGATATCCGATGTATGGAAGATTTCTGAAATATCCGTCAAAATCAAGGCCATAGCCCACTAAAAACTTGTCATCAACATCAAAGCAATAAAAGTCTGCATTGATGTCGACTTCGCGTTTAATTTTTTTATCCAAAAGTGAGCAAAATTTTAAAGATTTTGTCTTAAAATTGTGGTTTAAAAAATCCACTAAAAATCTTGCCGTATGTCCTGTGTCAATGATATCCTCTACTATAAGAACATTTTTGTCATTCAAATTAGGTAGCGAAATATCAACTGCATTAACTTTACCGGACGAAGTTGTTCCTGAACCATAGCTCGAGAGTCTTATAAATTCCATTTTTACAGGCATTTTTAGATGTTTTGCTAAATCCACTGTAAACATTACAGAGCCTTTAAGTACGCAAATCAAATACAATTCTTCTTCAAGTCCGTACAGATTATTCAGCTTTTCGCCCAAATTTTTTATACCCTCTTGAATTTGTTCCTGAGTAAAAATAACTGTTAAATCTTTTTCTTTCAGTTCGTCCATTTTATTTAACCTCCAAAATGTGTGTAGGTTTATTAGTAACTCTTATTTTACTGCTTATGCCGGCTCCTACAGCCCAAAAAACTTCACTTTCTTTGCAAAGCATTATCATTCTGTCTCTGTCATGGCGGGCAATTCCTTTTGAGTTAAGATACTTTTTAAGCTTCATTGTTCCCTGCATTCCGAATGGTGAAATTATATCTCCATCTTTTCTGGTACGGAGGGTAAAAGGAAATCTTACACCTGAAATATCCACTATAGCTTTGCTTTCATTTGAATTTGGAAACTTTAAATTTGAATCAATATCACTATCAAATTTTCTTATTGTTAAAATATGTCCGCCAAAACTGTATGAGCCTTCTTTTTCAATTATTATTTGTTGCTTGCTAAAGTCTTGGAAATGATTTTTTTTTGGCAGGGTTTCAATCACTTTATCATCCGCATAAAGCCATAGTGCGGAAGCAAGTGAGTGTGTTGAGCCGTTTCTTTGATTAATATTAGTTTCTACAAAATCAAAAATTTCCTGAACTTTTTTTGAATCATAATCAAGTCCCAGTGATAGAATATAATCGTAGAGAATTCTCAATTTAACAGGAGTTGAAAGTTTTTTGTACTTTTGCGTAATAATTTGTTCGCCTTCAAAAATCTCAGCACGAATTTTATCCAGATATTCTTTTATTATTTCGTTTTCGTTGTATGCGTTGTATGCAAGCTTATTTATTGCATCCTTAAATTCAGGATTAATCTGCTCAATTGCAGGGATAACGTTAAGTCTCAAATAATTACGTTTATATTTTGTATCAGAATTTGAAGAATCATTATTGGGTGCAAGATTGTATTGGTTGCAATATTCAAGGATTTCAGAGCGCAAAGTCTTTAAAAGAGGTCTGTAAAAAATACCGCGCTTTTCCGCTATGCCGCGCAAACCTACTATTCCTGTCCCTTTAATGATTCTGTATAGAACGGTTTCTGCGTTGTCATCTTTGTTATGTGCAGTTAAAACTGCCTCTGCGTCGTATAAATCTGCCGCATCTTCAAAAAAATCGTATCTTGCTATTCTTGCATCAAGCTCCGTTTTTTTTGCGTTCTCATCTGCTGTTCTTGTATAAAATTCAAATCCTTTAGAAGATGCAAACAGTCTGCAAACCTCTTGTTCTCTTAATGCTTCTTCACCGCGCCAATTGTGGTTAAAGTGCGCTGCAATTACACGAAGTTTTGAAAAATCTCCGTCGTTTTTTATCTTAGACAAAATATCCAAAAGACACATAGAATCAAAGCCGCCGGAGAAGCCGACAATTACTGTTTTGTCCTGAAGATTATATTTTTTTAAGAAATCTTTTACCCTATCTATCATTGTTAATACCGTGGCGAATTTCTACCGCATCAACACCAAGCTGGTCTAAAACTTTCATTGCAACAGAAGTAGGTTCATCCAATATTGCCATAAGTAAATCAGCTGCTTCAATTTTTTGCTTGCCTGCTTTTTTAGCAGAAAGCCAAGCTCTTTCAAGAACCCTTTTTGCTCGATTAGTGAACACTATTTCTTTTTCAAAGTACTCATTGCCGTATCCTACAATATTTTCAACAATCAATCGAGCATCCTTCATCGTAATTTCAAGCTCGTTAAGAACTTCAAATGCAAGACTTGTCCCTTCGCCGATAATTCCCAAAAGGAGCATTTCCGTTCCTACAATGTTTCTGCCAATTCTTCTTGCTTCTTCTTTTGCAAGCTTCATAACGGTAAGTGTTTCAGGCATTTGTTTCTCAATGGGCTTGAGAATTTCTTCCGACAGTTTCTCTTCGTTGATGCCCAAAGATTTAATTATATCGTATGCAATTCCTTTTTTTGTTTTTAGCATGCTAAGAACAATGTGCTCAGGTGTAATTACTGACGAACCGAGTTCTTTTGCTGTTTGAAGAGCTGAATTCATCATTAAAAACGCATTTGGCGTAAAAATTATTTTTTTGCCCTCGTATTCTGATTGTCTGGATTGTTGTTCTGCAAGTTTCTGTTCAAAAATATCGGAATTTAAACCATATTTGTTTATTGTTTCAACAAGCGGAGAATCAGATGTCTCTAATATAGATGCCATAATCTGTTCTGTACCTAAAATTTCATACCCCTTTGCAGAAAGCTTTGAAACAGCCCTGTCAAATACACCGGCAAGAGCTTCACCTTCATATACTGATTCAAAGCTGCTTTTCTCAACATCTTCTTCAACTTCCGGATGTTCAAGTCTTTTTATTTTTCTTTGTACAAGCTTTGTTAGTATATCGCGGGCATTATATGTATCAAAATTAAATACCTCAAGAATTGCCGGAATATTAGAATTCTTGTCGGTAATAACAGATAAAAACAGGTGTTCAAATAATATATTATTATTCCCTGATTTGCTCGCTAAATCCAGTGTTCGTTTTAAAATCTCTTTGTAAGAGTGGCTGAAAGGAATGTTCTCCACTTTTTTTGATGTTTTAATGACATACTTTATAACTTCTCGTTCTAAACTTTCTGAGTTAACACCATACATCCTGAAAAGTTTTAAAGAAACTCCTTTTGCTTCGTTAACAAGTCCGAGTAAGAGATGTTCCGGCAAAACTTCAGACCCGCCCATTTCTTTGGCGAGCCGCTGGCTTTCACTTACAACATTAATCGCTCTTTCGGTAAAACGTTCAAACAAACTTAGCCTTCTTCCTCTTCTTCGCTTTCGAGAGTTTGTATATAGTCGCAAACTCTTTGGAATTGTTTTTCATCATCTATGTTTTGGAAGTAACCTTCGTCGCCTTCTTCAACATATTCCATAACAATAACTTCTGAATCATCATCTTCTTCGCTTTCTCCGAAAGGAAGCAACAGTGCATAAGTTTTATCTTCAAAATCAATTACGTCATAAACTTCACACTTAATAACAACTCCGTCATCCATTAAGATTTCTACATAATCTTGTTCTTGTTCATTTTTAATTTCTTCGCTCATAATCATTTCCCTAAATATTGTTCCAGTATAACACAGGCACTTTCTATATCAACAAGTCCTTTATTTTTTCTAAAATCAATCTTTCTTTCCCGAAGCCTTTCCTCGGCTTCTTCGGAAGTTAGTCTTTCATCTTCTAATATTATATCAAAACCATTGAATTTTTGTGAAAAATTTATACAATCTTCTCCTTGAAAACCGATAGAACCATCCATGTTCTTTGGAAGACCAATTACAATTTTTTCAACGTGGTTTTCTTTTGCAATTTTGGTTATTTCTTCAATTGCCTTCTTTTCAGGTTGTCTTTGAATGCAGGAGTGCGGTGTGGCAATTACGTGCAAAAAATCGCTTAGTGCGACTCCTATTCTTTTTGTGCCGACGTCAAGCGCCATTATTTTATACATTATCAACCCACCTTGCTTCTATGCTTGATATAATCAAATCCAATTGCAGGAGTTTAAAATCACTTTCATTCGGGTCTTTTGCTTGGAATATGCTGGGTGATTTTCTTTGATTTTTCAGAAGATATCTTCTTCCAACATAATATTCATAAATGCTCTTTCTTACTATATTTGTAAGGAATTGATAATTTGAGCCCAGTGAATAGAATATTTCAGCATACTCTTTATCGCCTTTTGTCATTCTAAGGTAGGCTGCAATATTGAATGTAATAAGCTTGTATGCAAGCTCTTGGGCTGTATAAATGCTGTCAAAATTGTCTGCAATAAATTTATCTAAATCGACATTGAAGTTGCTCTCTTTATACGTTTTAGAGAGTTTGTTTATAAAATTGTTAAAACTTTCAGATGTTATTTCGTCAAAGAACCAATTTTGAACAAAATCGCTCAAACAGAGTTTATCAATATCTTTTTGATTCAACTCTTTCTTTTCCAGTTCAGCATCAGGCTTTTGAGGTTCAACATCAAGCAATATGCTTTCCCAACAGATGTATTCATATGGAATCGGCTCTCCGTTTAGGTGTGAATTTTCTTCAGCTTGTTTAAGAAGGTATTTTGCAACCCCTGCAGAAATTTCGTATTTTTCCTGATAATTATAAAATTTGTCTACAATTCTGTAAAAATCCTGCTCTGTCATAGAATTGAAGCCAAAAGAGTCTAAAATTCCGTATCTCGGATTAATTACTATTGCAAGGAACTGCAAAGAAGAATTTTCTCTTTTTCTTGAAAAAATAATTGCCAAATTTCCGTGTCCGTCAGGGAATGATATGAAGGTTTTGTATGGCTTTGACTCTTTTAAAATATTCTTATAAAATTCTTCCGTATTGTCGACTCTTATTCCGGACATCTTAAGCTCAGAAAGTGCTTTGTTTATTCTACTTATCAGATTTTCACCGGCAAAACTCTTTGCGTTTTCAAGCGCATGGTAAGCAAGTTGAGATTTTGAGCGTCCCAGAATTTCCAATGCCGTATAGCCTACTTCTGTGTCTATATAATACAAAAATACCGGAATCAGTATGTTTGCAAGGCTGTCATAGGCATAATCATCTTCAAGCGATTTTATTAGAATAATTTTGTCATTGTCTGAAAGTGCATTTAAAAAATCCATAAAATCAATTTGAGCTTCCGGGTTCATAATAGCGCTTTCAAGAAGTTGTTTTGTTTCTTCATTTATAAGCTCATTGAATTGCTCGAAATATCCGCTTATAACATCATAATCAATTCTGTTTCCCAAATCCTTTAGCATATTAAAAGCTATCATTTTAATATGGTCATTGTACTCTGGTGCTTTAATTACGTTCCAAAGTTCGTCATTCAACATTTCTTTATCTATAAGCTCATTCATAAGCCAGCAAATAATTAAAGACTTCTGGTCAGAGGCATTATTTAGCTCTCTTGCAAGTATATCAAATACGGCTTGTTTGTTTTCAATCTTTTTCAAATCTGTAATGAGTGCCGTATCCGGTTTTGCGGAAGTTAAAAGAGCTGTAATTGTTGCCAGTATCTCCGCTTTTATTTGCAATTTATTCATAAAAACCCTCTTTAAACGAACTGATATTATATCCGATTTTACAGTAAAATTCAGAATTTAGCAACAAAAAAGGCAAAACGCCCGACAAAAATTATCGGGCGCTATTGAAAGGACCTTATTATGTATTTAATAATTGTTAACTATTTTACTAAATCAAGTTCAGTGCTATTGATGGCATTTGGTTTGCAGTAGATAACAATGTCGCTGTTGATTGTTGAAGTATTTGATACTTAATATAATCAGAAGAAACTTCTGCAACATCCGCATCTTTAATAGTAGAATTAGCTTCAATCAAATTTGCTCTTTGTACGTCTGTTGAATCGATTGCAGAACCTAATCTGTTCATATATGCACCGATTTTTGTACATCTTAGAGAAATGTTATCAATTGCATCATCAATAAATGTAATAAATTCACGAGCAGAAGTGTCATTTCTGTAGATAGCATTACACATATTTGTGATTGAAATTGTTTTTCCGTCATCACTGACAGATATTTCAGCTTTTCCTTCTTTTGCCGTTACCGTGTGGTTTTCAGCTAAAGCAGCTGTAAGTGCTGATTTGTAGTAGCCATCCAAGTATTTGATTTTATCAGGTTCATTCGGATCTTCTTTTGTTGAACCGTCAGCGTTCAAATCTCTTGCTCTGTAATATCCGTCTGTTTTTGTCATAGTACAAGTCAAGTCAATGTTACCAATTCTGTTTGCAACAGATTTGTCATCAATATCTTTGAACCCGAATATTACTGTAGATTGTGCGCTGTCAAACAAGAAAGCATCCATCTTAATAACGCATCTTGCTTGTGAATACAAACCTACTTGTAAGTTAATATCGGTTTGTCTTGAACCGTCAAGAAGGTAAGTATCGTTAAAATCTGTAATCTTACACAAACGGTTAATTTCATCCATTCTTTGAACAACTTCAAGATTGATTGCGTTTAGTGATGCAGAACCGTAAGTTCCGTTTGCTGCTTGCATTGTTAAGTCACGAATTCTTTGAAGGTAGTCGTTGATGATATCAAGAACGCCTTCTTGAGTTGTTAACATATCGAGCCCCATTTGAGCGTTTGTTTCGATGATGTCATAACCGTTAATTTTTGCTTCCATTCCCGCAGATACTGCGTATCCTGCGGCGTCATCCTTAGCTGAGTTGATACGGAAGCCTGTTGACAACCTTTCCATTGCTGTGTTCATACCTTTGGTACTGCCTGTGAGGTATTTTTGACAGGTCAATGACGCTAAGTTTGTGTTAATTGTAAGTGATGCTGTAGCTGCCATAATAAATTTCCTTTCAATAAATTTACTTTTTGCCTTTCCCCATGGTTTACGGCACAAATTTTTATGACTTTACAACTTTAGTTATAGAATCCTCCTTTTGGAGGAGAAAAAGGGCTGAATGACACTAATAATGCCCTTTTTAAAAACAAAAATTTTATCGTTTTTTATACATTTTTACTCTTTGTTACAACTAAAGTTGTAGATTTTTAATAAATCATGCAAAAAATTTTTTTAGAGGAGTTTATACAAATATACTTAATATTTTTTAAAAAAGCCTTTTTTTTAAACTATTTTGGGTATACAATGAGAATACTCATCTGTCACAAAGTATGAAAGGATTTTAACCATGGTTCTTGAAATGACTTATCCACAGCTTGAAAGAGCTGTAAGCCCCACACACGATATAAGACTATTCTCAGGGCGTTCAAACCCGAAACTTGCTCAGGAAATAGCTGATTATTTAGGTACTACCGTTGGACCAATGGTTATAAAGAACTTTGCTGACGGAGAAATTTATGTTCAAGTAAAAGAAAGTATCCGCGGCGATGATGTTTTTCTTATTCAGCCGTTATGTAATCCGGTTAATGAGAACCTTATGGAACTTTTAATTATGATTGATGCCTTCAAGCGTGCAAGCGCGAAGTCAATCACGGCAGTTATTCCGTACTATGGTTACGCTCGTCAGGACAGAAAAACATCCGGCAGAGAAGCTATAACAGCAAAACTTGTTGCAGATCTTCTCACTACAGCAGGTGCAAACAGAGTGCTTGCGATGGATTTGCATACCGGACAAATCCAAGGTTTCTTCAATATCCTTGTTGACCATATTTTTGCAGCTCCGATTATCGTTGATTATGTAAAGAGTTTGGGGATTAAGCCCGAAGATATGGTTGCAGTAAGCCCTGACATGGGAGGAGCTAACCGTACCAGATATTTCGCTAAAAAACTTGATTGTCCAATGGCTATAATCGATAAAAGACGTGATAAACACAACGAAGCTATTGCAGCAAATATTATAGGTGACGTCGAAAACAAAGTTTGTTTAATGTTTGACGATATAATAGATACGGCAGGAACAATCTGCGAAGCATCAAAACTCCTAAAGAGCAAGGGGGCAAAGGCAGTATATGTAGGCGCAACTCATGCAGTGCTTTCAGGTCCGGCAATAGAAAGGTTAAAAACCTCTCCTATTGAGGAATGTATTGTGACAAATACAATTCCATGGGACGAAAAAGATTTACCTGCCAATGTCAAGCAACTTTCAGTAGCTCCGCTTTTGGGGCAAGCAATCTCAAGAATTCACGATGATGAATCCGTAAGCTCACTTTTTGGCTTTGAAAAAGAGATGAAAGTATAGTAGCAAGGGATAAAAATTTATAAAAAAGAATTATAAATCTCTTGTCATTTTGTCCAAGTCAGTTTCAAGCGCATTCGCAATATCAATAACCTTCAATATAGTAGGGTTGATTTTGCCTGTCTCAATCAAACTGACAGAGTTTCTTGAAATATTTGTTAGTTCAGCCAGTCTTTCTTGAGAAATACCACATCTTAAACGTGCGCTTTTAATGTTAATTCCTAAATTTTTTAAACGTTTTGCTTCACTCATAAATATATTCTCTAGCATTACCATGTATTTTGCTATACAATATCATAATCTTATTAACAACATATTTAACTATACGCTATTTGCTGTTGATTAGAATGATAGAGTTCACTTTTATATTATAGAACAAAAATTAAGAAAGGGGCAACCATACATATTGTTGCCCCCAATTACCGCCTCAGAATAGGAAGAAAAATCTTCCAAAAGCCCCGTAAACACAAGTGGGTGAAGCGGCGTTTATACAATTAGTATACGATGAATTTTTATTTTTTCATTAGAAAAACGGGTTAAGTAGAAAGAATAAAAAACGGTCTGGAAAATTTATCAGACCGTTTTTTACTTTGTTTTTTTATAGAATAATTATTAATTTCTATTCTTCTTCGCCGGCTGTTCTGCCATATTTTCTGATTGTTGCGTTCAACAAGTTTTCATGGTGCTTATCTCTGTATATTTGACAAAGAAGTTTGTATGCATGCTTGTTGTACGGATTCTGTTTCAAAATTGTTTCCAGTTGGTCAACAGCTGAAGTTGTTCTTTTTGTATAGTAATCAATCAATGCAGGAAGCGTATCCGTCAAATCGTTTGTATCTGTTGCCATTGCAATCTCAGCACAGCTTTTTGCATTTGAATATTCTTCTGCGTCCAAATACATAACCGCAACTTCATAGTATACTTCAGATTTGCTTCTTCTGTCTGTTTTTGCTTGAGCTACTGCTTGATATTCTTTTGCGGCCTTGTCGTATTCGGCGCGTCTTCTGTATTGTTCTGCAAGTGCAAGGTGAGTTGAAATGTCGCTTGCTACAACTTCGTCAAGATTTTTTGTATCATTTGTAACAGGTACGTTCAAAGTGCTAATTATCTCTGATACAGTGAATAATTGAGCTTGTTCGTCAGCTGTTAAAGGAACATTTGTTACGTCAGGTTTTACAGAGTATAACAAACCCAGAGTTTTTAGGTCACGTCTTGTTATTTCCGTGTTGAACTTTGTTCCTATCGGGTACATAACGTCGTATATGCTAGTGCTCTTTCCTGTTAAACCTAAAGAGTGTCCGATTTCTTGAAGAGCAGAAGAATATAATTGCTTAGAATCTAAGCTTTTGTTCTTTTCATCAGTCTTATTGAAAGTAATTGTTGAATCGGTAATTTTATTACCGTTAATTGAGAATGAATGAACCCCTATGTTTCTTTTGCTGCCGGTGTTTTTAAAGTAACATTTCATATCGGCATTAGAAGGTTCTTCTACAAATTCAAATTTTACAAGCCCGTCACTTGCTCTTTCCCAAGATTTGTATGCGCTCATAACGACTTCTCTATAGTACTCAGGAACGTCGGCAGAGTCCTGTACATAGACTTTAAGTGGGAATGTTGCTTTATTCCATCTTATAATTTTCCCGCTTGCAGCAACACTTCTGAAATAACTGTCTATTACAGCTGCTTTTATCGTTTTTTCGCTCATAGATTTGTCATAACCTAGTGTGATTGCATATGAATTTTTGAATGTAAATTCGGGAGTTTGTGTTTCAATTTTATTATTGATGTTCAATAGTGATGCAGCTCCTGCTGCTACAAGAAATGTACAAATAACAATCTTTTTCATTTTTTTTAGAGACCTCATTTTCTATTTTATTAACTTTTACATTATACACCAAAACGCGAAAAAAATTTTTTTGCGTCTACACTTTTGCACTTACGTAGCTGTTGTTTTTGTTGCTGCTATTATTTTGGATAGCAGAAATCAGTGAATACGATTTGAGTGCTGTATAGAGTTTGACGGCAGATGAGTTAGAATATCCGTTTTCTTTCATTTTCTCGACGAAAGTTTTTGCATTTGCAAGTGTATCGTCATCTTCGTCTTTTCCTAAGATTTTGTTTATTGTATTTGTGAAAGAATTTGCAGATTTATTGCCGTAGAGAGAATTCATAACATTTCTGTATGAGTTCAGATTTGTGTATTCTCTCAAGGTTATTTTATACTTGCCGTCAATTAAGTCTTGTAAAGTGCTCTTGCTCGCAACAGAAGGAAGATTTTCCAATTGCTTGGTGATTCTTTCCAATCTTTCGGTTGCTGTTTCACTTTTAGTTGATTGGTTTAAAACGGAGTTCGCTATCTGCGAGCGAATGGTTTCTATGTCTGACATATTCCTAATCCTTTTCTTTTGAGTAAATTATACAATAGAGATTGATAAAAAACAACACAAGGATAAGAAGTGTAAAGCGGTTGCAACTTCTTGTTTTTTTGGATAAACTGGTATTGTATTAAGGAGGGTGTATGCACGAGTACGTTTTTAAAATGAAAAAAGGGGATATAGAAATAGAGCTTAAGTCTGACGACTTAGAATTTGTTGAGGAACAGCTTAATAAATGGAGAGAAGAATTACTTCAAGACAGCAAGCAGGTTTAGTATATGTCCAAATATTCATTAACTATCAAAAAAGGTATTCTTGAACTGTCTGTTTCGACGGACGATAAGGAACTTGTTGACTTACAGCTCGGAAAATGGATTAAAGATGCGTCCGATTACCTAAGGAAAATCAAGTCCCGTGAAGGCAGAGAACGTGTAGCTTCACAGATAAGCTCCGATTTGGCACTTTCCGAACAAAAGATTGACGAACAATTGAAACGTGCTCCAAAATACGAGCCGATTGAGATGGAATCTTTGTCCGAAGAAAAAGTTGTTGAAAAGGATTTGGACGTTTTATATAAACCTAAATATGAGGAAAAACCTGCGACAACTCCCAAGGTAGAGGAAGTGAAAGACTTTGACTCTATTTTGGATAGTTCAATGAATACTCCTCAAGAAGAACTTTCCTTTAAGCCGACACCTTCCATTAAGAAAGACAATGCCTTTTTGAATTATATCGGCGGAAGAAAGAGCGCAAGAAAAATGGACTATCTTCTTCTGACGGCTTATTATTTTACTCAATATGAGCAAAAACCGAGGTTTACAATAAAACAGCTGAATGCAAAGCTTATGCAAAATCTGGCTGTGATAATTGATCATGCTGTATTGCAAGAAGCAATAAACAGGGGCTATATAGAATGTCTGCCTGATTTGACAGGTGTTGTCGGGGCATCGGAATACAGACTCACCTCTTATGGTGAAAAATTTTTACTTGAAAATTAATATTAAGAAATATTAAAAAGAAAATGGCTTTTTAAGCTGTACTTTACAAGCAATACTATTGATAGTATCATTGAGAAGGAATTGGAGGAATTTTGGCTGACAAATTTAAGATACACGGCGGTGAGGCTCTAAGGGGCGAAGTATCAATAGGCGGCGCAAAAAACGCTGTATTGAAGCTTTTGGCAGCAACAATCCTTGTCAAAGGTGCTACGAAAATATACAATGTTCCGCATCTTACGGACGTTGATATAATGCTTAATGTTCTTACTGATTTGGGCGCAAAATGCATATATCATAGAGAAGAAAAATCCGTTGTGGTAGATGCTACAGAAATTACTTCTATTACAGCCAAATATGAACTGGTAAGCAAAATGAGAGCATCATTTATTATTCTCGGAGCTTTGATGTCTCGTTGCAAAGAAGCTATAGTCGCGCTTCCCGGGGGATGTGCTATCGGCGAAAGACGTGTAGACTTTCATATAAAAGGTTTAGAAACTCTCGGTGCAAAAATTAAAATTGAAAACGGTTATGTACACGCAAAAGCATCAAAACTTGTCGGCTCAGACATTTATCTGGATATTCCGTCTGTTGGTGCTACTGAAAATTTAATGCTTGCAGCCGTTACTGCTCAAGGTTCTACAAGAATTCAAAATGCTGCAAGAGAGCCTGAAATTATTGACCTTGCAAACTTTTTGAACACATTGGGCGCTGATATAGTAGGGGCAGGTACTTCTGAAATTATTATTAACGGTGTGAGTGCGGATAAATTACATCCCGCAGAATATACAACCATTCCTGATAGAATTGAAGCCGGTACATATATGGCTGCAGTCGTCGGTACAAGAGGGAAAGCTATTTTAAAGAATGTTTATCCTGCGCATTTGACATTCTTTAATGACAAACTAATCAAGATGGGTGCAAGTATCAAACTTGTCGAGCCGACAACCATAGAGGTAAGTGCAAAAAACAGGCTCAATTCAATAAACTTTGTAACGCAGCCATATCCTGGGTTCCCGACAGATTT
>CACZPB010000193.1 GCA_902782905.1 uncultured bacterium | reverse complement strand
CTCACGGTATTGATATGTCTAAGACTCAGACAGAACAAAAACGTGCGGTTGAAGCAGGTTACTTCCCATTATACAGATACAATCCATCTGCAGAAGTACCATTCAGCTGGGATGCTAAAGATCCTAAGGGCGCATATCAAGACTTTATAAGAAGTGAAGGCCGTTACAAGTCACTTCTTAAGACTAACCCAGATGCTGCAGAAGCTCTTTATAGCCAAGCTGAAAAAGACGCTGCACAAAGAATGGAAGTCTACAAAGCAGTTGGTGCTTTGCTTAAATAAGATACTAAGTTATCAAAAATAAAAAAGCGGTTTGAGAAATTTTCTCAAACCGCTTTCTAATGTTTTATAAATTTATTTATAAATACCCGCGTTTAATAACGTGGTTAGGATAAATTCGTTTTAGTTTGTTGATTTGTCTTCTTGAGAAATCTTGGTTTAAACAGTCGGCATATTCGTCCTCAAGTTTTTTAAATACAAGTTTATCACCATCTTTAATATTAAAATGATTCCTAAATTCACTTTGAAATCTTTTGATTGTATTTGGAACAAAATCTGCAAAACCCAGCCAAGCATCAATAATATATGGTTTTTTATCATTTACCAAAAGAACTGAGTGATCAAGATTTTTGCCTTTAGATGTTTTTAAACTCGCAATGTAACAGTCTTTTATTCCATTAATTTTTGCAATAATTTCCGCAAGCAGTGCACTTTCTCCGCAATTACCAATCCTATGTTCTTTTACTGTTTTTGTAATAGCAAGGATTCTTCCGATTAAAGAGTCTGCATCATCGTAACAATCATCCATATCATTTCTAAGAGTGTCTATTCGTTTATAGAGTTTTATTCTATAATCTTTAAAATGTTTTGCTGTGTTAAAATCATCGACTAGAGTCGATGAAATACGCGGATAACATTTATTTACTCGTCTTGAAACGTCATCTGCAAAGCGAATGGTTTTATTTCTTGAGGTAAAATTAGTGTGGTTGATGTTTTGTATTTGCATATTATGTTTAAAAACCATAAAAAAATTTTTTGCTATAAAAAACGGGAAAATATTCCCGTTTTTTAGTTATAAATTTGAATCATCAACTATCTTGTAGTTTGAATAAATAAGCTAATCAAATCATTCAATGTAGAATACTGCTTTTGATAATTTTGTGATTGCTTTTCCAGTGCTAAGATTTGTTTTTTGTACTCTTGAATAGAAGATTGGCATTCTCTTGCTGATACTTTCAAGCCTTCCTGAACTTGTTGTGCATCTTGAAGCACACTTTTCATAGAAATTCCAAGTGCTTCCATAGTTTGTTTAATGATTTGAGCACCTGTGTGACGGGAAACGCCGCTTGGAAGCTGCGAAATAAGCTTCTTCAATACTGCAATATTAGATGGCATTTCAAAGTTTTCACTCTGTTCTGTCGAAATTGCAGGCTCTGATTTTTCTGTAAAGAATGGATCGCTGTCTTCTTCTAAATCATCAAAAAAGTTTGCATTTTTTTGTTGAACTGAAGGTTCAGAGAAAATGTCATCAGTTGAAGATGAGGCGAAAATATCATTTTCTTTGTCTTCTTTTTCTATTGTTAAGCTTTCTGCAAAGCTATTGTTATCTACCGGTTCAAAATTGTCGGCTTGTTTTTTTAAAGCTTCTACAATTTTTTTCCCTACGCTATCATTATTTGGCATTTTTATACTCCCTCGTATAAATTATTTTTACAAAAATTATTATATTTTAAACATGCCAAAAATAAAACAAAATGTAATGTTTTGTAAAATAATAGATAACAAAAAAGCCCTCTGCCTGAGCAGAGGGCTTTTTTATTATGTTAATTTTCTACATATTCTCTTAAGCGTTTGCTTCTGTTTGGATGTCTCAATTTTCTAAGCGCCTTAGCTTCGATTTGTCTGATACGTTCACGAGTAACACCAAACAGTTGTCCGACTTCTTCCAACGTTCTTTGGCGTCCGTCATCCATGCCGAAACGAAGTCTCAGAACGTCTCTTTCACGAGGAGATAGTGTGCAGAGAACTTCTGCCAAATCTTCTCTCAAGAGTTCTGATGCGACAGTCTTAATAGGTGCATCTGCTTCTTTGTCTTCAATAAAATCGCCCAATCTGGAATCTTCTTCTTTTCCGATAGGTGTTTCTAATGATAACGGTTCTTGAGCAATCTTAACGATTTCTCTTAATTTAGGAATAGAAACGCCCATTTCAACAGCAAGTTCTTCTTCGGTCGGCTTTCTGGAAAGTTCCTGAGCCAAACGTCTTGTAACTTTTTTGAGTTTATTAATAGTTTCAACCATGTGAACAGGAATACGGATTGTTCTTGCCTGATCTGCTATAGCTCTTGT
>CACZPB010000192.1 GCA_902782905.1 uncultured bacterium | reverse complement strand
TCGTTAAGTTTCATTTTTAAAATATCAATTCGGCTTTCTTTGTCGGGAAGTCCGGCATATATTTGATTTCGCAAACGTCCCTGAAGCGCCAGATCCAGATTGTCATAATTATTGGTTGCAGCAACTACTATAATATTATTCTTCGGAGCTTCTTGAATTCTTTGGAGCCATACTCCAAGCTCATCTTTTTTGTGTTCATGTGTATTAGGATTTTTACGGTTACCGGTAACAGTATCAATATCGTCAATCAGCAATATAACAGGCTTTTTATCGGTAGCCACAGATGCTGCGTAATCAAAAGCTGCTCCGATTGCTAATTCTGTTTCATTAATATATATACCGCCAAAAGAATCCGTTGACATTTTTAGTAGCGGCAGTCCTGTCTCAACAGCAACTCTCTCTATAAGAGTTGTTTTTCCTGTCCCCGGAGGACCATAGAAAAGAAAACCGTTAGGTCTTGTTATACCAAAGTGTTCTTCATTATATTTTGCCTGAATCGGATCCCTAAGAGGAATAATCATTTTTTTCATTAATGTCTCTTTAAGTTCCTTCATGCCGCCCAATGATGCTAAGCCCATTTTTTCGTGTTCAGTTAACGGAACATATTCTCTTACTTTTTCTTTTCCGAGTTTTATTCTCTCATTTAAATTTCTGGCATCCTGAATATCATCATCAAATTCAGTAGCTATGTTATCATCTTCTTCAACATTAGCGGGCATATATCGCTCTTTGAAAGCCGGACTCAAACCGGAAAAATCAAATTCCATGTCCGGAAATACTTCTTGCATTACTTGGGATAGCACTCCTGCCATATTTTCAGCTTTTTTCTGAGCTTCATGCTCATTCAAAACTGTTACAAGAGAATTCATCCAATGTCCAGGGTCTTCTTTTGCCAAATTGCGCTTTTCAATTTCTTCGGAATAAGCATCTATTTCTTTTTGTCTGTAGTTTAAATTTGGGAAAAGAGCATCTACCATATCGGTGAAAAGAATTTTCATTGGTACAAACGAAGCTATCAGAAATGATTGCAGGTAGGGTCTGTCTTTTCGTTCTGCTTCTCTGAGTTTTTTTTCTGCCGTGTTGTTTGAATTACAAATTTCTTTCAAATAGTTGTAATACGGTTTATTTTTCTTTGCTTTTTCCAGTGTTTTTATTAAATTTGCGTTTAGTTCTGCATTATACCCAAAAGTCATGTTTGTTGTTTGAATTTTCTGTACTTTCATTAATAATTTACCCCTAAATAACAAAAATTGTGTCTATTACAATTATTTATAAACCAATAAAAAATTTTTTTTGCTAGTTTTCCAAAATTAGTTTACAAAGTTTTACATTCTTTTGTATTAAAATAATTTCATTAGGGAGAATTAATTGATGGATATGAAAAAAGTTTATATAGAGACGCTTGGTTGTCAGATGAATAAGTCAGATGCTGAGCGCATGTATGGGATGCTGGAATATTGCGGATATTATCAGACAGAAAATCCAAAAGAAGCGGATATGTTTATTATAAATACTTGTTCAATAAGACAACTATCAGAAGATAAAGCTTACAGCCAAATTGGAGTTTGGGGGAAAATGAGGGGTAAATACAAAGGGAAATATAATCCATATCCCAAAATAGTTTTTGCAGGCTGTGTGGCACAACAACATGGCAAAGAAATATTAAAGCGTGCACCTTATGTTGATTTGGTACTAGGCACACAAAGGCTCTATGAACTTCCGAATTTGGTAAAAAGAATAGAAGCGGGAGAGAAGGTTGTTTCAATAGAAGAAAAACCTTTTGAAGAAAGCGAAATACAGATAAATCGAGTTAAGGGTGTAAATGCTTGGATACCGATTATGGAGGGGTGCAACAACTTCTGTACATATTGTATCGTTCCTTATACAAGAGGGCGTGAGCGTTCAAGAAAACCTGAATTAATTATGGCAGAAGTTAAGAAAGCATTATCAGAAGGATTTAAGGAAGTCACACTTCTTGGGCAGAATGTTGACTCTTACGGTAAAGATTTAGAACCTCATCAGAATTTATCTTGGCTATTAAGACAAATTAACGCATTAGAGGGTAAATTCAGAATAAGGTTTGTAACAAATTATCCGACAGATATTACAGATGAAGTTATAGATACCGTAATAGAGCTTGATAAGGTTTGCGAATATTTTCATATCCCAATGCAATCCGGTGACGATTATGTCTTAAAGAAAATGAACAGAAGATATGATTACGCCACATACAAAAAAATTTGCGATCACATTCGCTCTCGGGTTAAAGATGTTAGTATAACAAGCGATTTTATCGCGGGTTTCCCCGGGGAGACAGAGGAACAGTTTGAAAATACTCTGAAGGCTATGACAGAATTAGAGCTGGATTATTCAAATACTGCTTCATATTCCCCAAGAGAAAAGACAGTTGCTGCAAAGTGGGTGGATTTGTATATTGATGAAGATACTAAAACCGAGAGATTAGCACGATTAAACGAACACAACCGAGCTTGCTGTTTAGCCTCAAATAAAAAATATTTAGGCAGAGAAATGGAAGTTTTGGTTGATAATTT
>CACZPB010000191.1 GCA_902782905.1 uncultured bacterium | reverse complement strand
TCCTGAAATTGTCAGAGAACTTTTTGAACTTGAAGTTCCTGAAATTGAGGACGGAATTGTTGAAATTAAGTCTATTTCACGTGAAGCAGGTTTCAGAACAAAAATTGCCGTATGGTCAAATGACCCTGAAGTAGACTCAGTAGGTGCTTGCATAGGACCAAGAGGAAGCAGAATTCAGACTATCGTTGGTGAATTAAAGAACGAAAAAATTGATATCGTTCGCTGGTCACCGGATCCGGTTGAATATATCGTTAACGCAATTTCTCCGGCAAGAGTTGCTTCTGTTGATATTATTACAGACGATTCTGATGAAGAAAAGAAGAATGCAGTAGTTGTAGTTCCTGATGACCAGTTGTCACTGGCAATCGGCAGAGAAGGTCAAAACGTAAGACTAGCTCACCGCTTAACAGGTTGGAATATTGACATCAAGAGCATCTCTCAAATGGAAGAAGATGAAGCTAATGGTGTAAATGGCAACTTCAATGCACCTGAATATAATGAAGAAGCTGAAGAACGTGCAGTTGATTCAGAAGAAATTCAAGAAGAAATCGAAGAAGAAATGAATCAACAAGCTTATGATGAAGAAGATCTTCAAGCAGAAGATGACGCAGAAGAAGCTTCTGAAGAAGAATAATTCTTTGTTAAAATAAAATAATAAAAAAGACCGAAGCTAAGCTTCGGTCTTTTTTATTACACTATTTCCAGAGCCTTACACGCTTCATACGCAGCGTTTTGTTCTGCTTCTTTTTTTGATTTACCGGAAGCTTTTGCTAAAATTTCACCGTTCCACTCAATTTCTATTACAAACTCGGGCTTGTGCGCAGGGCCTTTTATCTCAACTACGTTATAATTCGGGCGTGTCTTATCTTTTCCTTGAGTGTATTGCTGCAAAATGTCTTTGGCGTTGTATTTGGCAAAATGTTTATCAATATCATCCGCAAACACTATTACATAATCATTTATAAATTTCTCAATCTCAGCTTCTTTGCCGCTAAAATAGTAAGCTCCGAGTATTGCTTCCAAAGAACACGCAATATTTGATTCTCTTTTTCTGCCCCCTTGTTTCTCTTCGCTATCTCCCAATATAATTTCCTTATCCAAACCTATTTGGACGGCAACTTTTGCCAATATAGCGTCTGATACCAATATTGAGCGAATTTTTGATAGCTCGCCCTCGGGGGAATTCGGGTATAGATTATACAAAAGTTTTGAAGTAAACAACTTCAAAACGGAATCGCCGAAAAACTCCAAGCGCTCGTAGTTTCCTAAATCGGACAAATTATTTTCTTTTGTATAAGAAGGATGTGTAAGCGCAATTTTTATAAGCTTTTCGTCTCCTTCTCCAAAAATTTCTTTAAGCATTAGAATAATCCTTTAAACAAATCAAGAAAATTGTTTTGTACAAAGAAATATACATAATAATAAACAACAGGCATAGTAAGAACATAACTGTCGGTTCTGTCTAAAAATCCTCCGTGGCCGGGGAGAATGTTGCTGGAATCTTTTACTCCCGCATCACGCTTAATCATTGATTCGCATAAATCACCAATTTGAGCAAATATTGCAATCAAAAATCCTAAAACCAAAGCGTGATACCAAGCAATATTTAATGTAACGCCATATATTACGGAAAATATTACGCAGCCCAAAGTTCCGCCGATAGCACCTTCTATCGTCTTATTAGGGCTAATTACTTCCGCAAGTTTATGTTTCCCGAACTGAACGCCTGTATAATAGCATAACGAGTCAGTAAGTATTACCGCAAAAAGCATCAATACGGCATAACAAGCACCTTCCATAGAAACATTCTGCTTAATAAAATAACTGAAGGTCGGTTCGCAGCAGCCCAAATCTCTTAAATATATAAGATGTGACGGAAACCACCCGCAATACACAGAACCTAATACAGTTGTCGCAACGTTTGCAATATAAGGCTGTTTTCCTCTAAAGAGCACCCACATAAATGCCATAAATGCTGATATAGTGAAAACGAGCGGTGTTAATACAGTTTTATTAAAATATGCGGCAAGAGCATACAAAAAGCCTGATATGAATATAATTTTAAAACTCGGCAGAAAACCTTTGTTTTTCATTATCACGGCGTATTCTTTTGAACCAAGAAAAATTACTACAACCACAAGCACCAAAAGCGGTAAACCGCCTAAGATGACTGAAAATAGTGCGGCAAAGCCTATTATTAATCCTGTAATCAGTCTTGTTATACTCTTGCTTATCATTATACAGTCATGACCTCTTTTTCTTTTTCACTAACCAAACTGTCAATAATACCTACATATTTATCCGTAATTTTCTGTATTTGGTCTTGATTATCTTTTACTGCATCCTCAGGAAGATTTTCGTCTTTCTCAATTTTCTTCAAAGAATCAACCATATCACGTCTTACGTTTCTTATAGCAACCTTTGTATCTTCTCCGAATTTCTTAACTTCTTTAGCAGTTTCTCTTCTTCTCTCTTCTGTCAAAGGAGGGAAATTTAATCTTATACAAGTTCCGTCATTGTTTGGTGCAACACCGATTTCAGCTTTAATAACAGCTTTTTCAACTTCTTTTAAAATAGATTTGTCAAAAGGTGTAATCACTAGCGTTGTACCTTCAGACACCTGAACTTGTGCCATTTGTCTTATAGGAGTAGGAGCGCCGTAATATTCAACTATTACTCTATCTAAAATTGCAGGATTTGCGCGTCCTGTACGAACGGAAGAAAAATCTTTTTTAAGCTGACCGATAGCTTTTTCCATTTTTTCTTCTCCGAATAAAAACATTTCATCAAGAGCTTCTGACATAATTTTCTCCTTTTATATTAAATTTCTAACTTATATACGTACCGACTGCTTTGCCGTTCATAATGTCAACAAGACTTCCCTGAGCCTTGAAATCGAATACAATAATCGGAATTCCGTTTTGCTTACATAGAGCGCAAGCTGAGGTATCCATTACCTTCAAATCTTTTTGTATGATATCTGCGTAAGATATTACATCCAATTTTTGAGCGTTAGGATTGGTTCTCGGATCATCTGTATAAACACCGTCAACACCGTTTTTAGCCATAAGCATGACATCAGCACCGATTTCCGATGCTCTTAGAGCTGAGGCTGTATCTGTTGTAAAGAACGGATTTCCTGTCCCTGCGGCAAAGATTACAACTCTGCCTTTTTCAAGGTGTCTTATGGCTCTGTGCCTTACATAAGGCTCTGCTATTTGGTTCATTGCAATCGCTGTTTGAACTCTGCACTCTACTTCTATTTTTTTGAGCGCACATTGAAGCACTACTGCGTTCATAACAGTTGCCAGCATGCCCACATAGTCTCCGGAGGCTTGATCCATACCGAGGCGTGCACTGTTTTTCATTCCGCGGAATATGTTTCCTCCGCCTACAACAACTGCAATTTCAACACCTCGTTCATAAATTGAACGAATCTCATCAGCAATCATTTCAACCGGTTTTGGGTCAATACCAAACTGTTGCTCGCCCAAAAGCGCTTCCCCGCTAATCTTTAATAGCACACGTTTATACTTATTATCAGCCATTAGAATAACCTCTCTGTATTATCTATATAGTATAAAAAACCAAAGTATTTGTAAAGTACGGAAATATTGTATTGTAAAGCAAATAAGAGAATTATTTGTTTCGTGATAAAATGATTTTATGAAAGAGCTGGAATTCATAAAATCAATCGAGAATATTATAGGCAAAGAGTATTTGGGAGACGATTGTGCATATCTTAGAGATTTTGAGCTAACAATTACCCAAGACAGCTTGATTGAAGGTGTTCATTTTAAACGGGAATGGTACACCCCATTTGAACTCGGCTACAAATCAGCTGCCGTAAATATAAGTGATATATTAGCTTCAGGCGCAGAGCCGAAATACTTAACCGTAGCTCTTTCACTGACTGATGATATAGATAAATTATGGGTTGAAGAATTTTATAAAGGAATTTGCTCTACAGATCCAAATGTAAAAATAGCAGGCGGAGACATTACAGGCTCTAAAAACGGAATTTTGGTATCTGTTACGGCTCTTGGAAGCACCGGAGAGAGAAATATATCTTCAAGAAAAAACGCAAAAGAGGGTTATGTAGTGGTTACAAAAGGTAACCACGGCTCAAGCGCAGCAGGACTTGAAATGTTATTAAAGGGAGTTTATGACAAAAGTTCTGAGCTTGTTCAAGCACATATAAGACCTCAGCTGGAATATGAATTTTCTTCTCAAATATCGAAGCTCGTAAGAGAAGATTATGCAATGATGGACAGCTCAGACGGTCTGGCAGATGCAGTTTTTAAAATAGCTGAGGCAAGCGGAGTAAAAATCACTCTTGATTATGATAAAATTCCACACTTGAAAGAGGTTTCAAGGGAACAGGTTTTGTTTGGCGGAGAGGATTTTAAACTCATAGCGGCAGTTCCTGCAAATATAGTTTCAAAAATAGATGATGCTGCTATTATAGGAAAAGTGGAAAAATTTGACGGAGCCAGATTGGAAGTTGCAGGAGAGAAGTATTCAAGTTATGATGAATTAAAAGTTTATAATCATTTTGGAGAGGATAATGGATAAGTTTTCCGTAATTATTACAGCAGGCGGTACTTCATCAAGGTACGGAAGTAAAAACAAACTTCTTGAAGAAATTAACGGCAAGACTGTTTTAGAAGAAACAGTGAGCAAATTCACCGATTTTGAAGAAATCGACGAAATTATAATTCCTGCAAATGTTTCAATAATCGAGCAAATAAAAGAAATATTTACAAGCCCGCTTATAAAAATAACCGAAGGCGGAGATACAAGACAAGGTTCTGTTTATAACGCGTTGAAGCTTGTCAAAAATGATTATGTTTTAATACACGACGGAGCAAGACCGCTCATCAGACGTGATATTATCGCGGCAACAATTAGCGCAACAATAGACAAAGGCGCAGTATCCGTTATGACTAAAACAACAGATACAATAAAAGAGGTTGATTCAACCGGAAAAATAGTAAAAACAATAGACCGCACAAAGCTTTATAACACACAAACTCCTCAAGGCTTCAAAACAGATTTAATAAGAAAAGCTCATTCAAAACTCCAAGGCGGGAATTATACGGATGATTCTTCTATGCTTGAAGAACTCGGAAAACCTGTCTACATAGTAAACGGAAGTTATACAAATATAAAAATCACTACAAAAAGTGATTTAGATTTTGCAAAACTTTATATCTGAACATTTTTGCTAGGGAAAAATCCGAATACAAAAAATTCAATTGCTTAAAAGTATCAGAACTTTTTGACAATTTTTAATCAAAAATTTTTCAATATTTAGTTGAATAGAGAAGATGTGTAACCCAATTTATAGTGATACCAAAGGTGGTATCTCTATGAAAAAAATATTTATACTTGCTATATTTTCGCTTATTATAAACTATCCTTCAACCAATATTTGTTACGCACTCGGGGCAGATAGCGCAACTCTTTCCAAGATAGAAAACGATATATTTGGATTTGATTACCCGAAAGATAGCAGCTCAAACAGAGTTTCAAGATTGGAAAAAACCGTTTACGGCAAAGTATCCTCTGGCGACATAAACAAGAGAATAAAAAAATTATCAGGTGATATTTCTGCTGATGTAATAGGGCTTGAAATCGAGCCAGTGAAAGACACATTCTTAGCTGAAGAAAACGCAAAAGAGGACAGTAATGTAAGCTATCCGCTTGTTGATGAGATTGAAGAAAATATTTTCAAAAAAACTTATAAAAACCGAGATTTTCACTCACGCATAGTTGCTATTGAAAGAAAACTTTTCGGAAAAATCTATGATGTTGATGATTATTCTACCCGTATGGACAGAATTAAGGAAAAAATGAATATGGGAACATCCGTCGCATCTTCTCCTCAAAATAACAATGATTTTTATGGAGACGGCAGTTATTATGATGATAATATGATAAACTCCATGGATCTTTCAGGGACATCAAGAAGCCGATTCGGGAATCCGTTTGGACAAAGAAATTATACAAGAAAATATGCAAACTACGGAAATAACTTTGAAAACTCAAAAAATCTTGATGATGATTTGGCACAAATGGAATACGATATGTTTGGAACGGAATTTTCCAACGAAAGCACACATAGCAGACTAAAACGATTAAACAGCGTGAACAAAGCAAAAAAATCATCAAGAAAATATGACTCACAAAAATTCAGCCAACATATGTCAACAGCAATGGAGATAGGAGCTATGATACTTATGATTTTAGCGATGGTGCTGTAAGGCAGTTATAAGTAGGAATCTGTGATTAAGTGTACTTTAAACCATTATAAAAATCATTCTAAAGTATTACTATGTTTAACTTTAAGACCACTTGAAATTTGATTAAGTGTATTATATAATGATAATAGAGATATGAGCGTAAAATAAAAAGCTTAAAACTTTAGAGTGTTAACTAGCCCCACACCACTCTTTAAAAAAAAAGGTATCCGTCACTCAAACCATAAAGGTAAAAGCAATGGATACGATGTTATTACAGAGACCCCCGCTTGAAAAGACTGCGACGAGCGCAGCAGGAATAGCTATTGCAATTTGTCTGCTGTTTAGCCAGAATTTGTGGATATCAGCCAAAGACATAAGCGGTATTACAGGCATTTCTCCAACTATCAACTATTTAAAAGAGAGAGAAAAAATTCAGGAAGAGATGTTTGAGGAGGAAATACTAAACAAGTATAAAAACTATCATATAAACGAAGTGGATAAAGGGATTAAGCATATCAGGATGATAAAGTATTATAACGGAAAACCTGTCAGAATAAATGTTGTAGAGATTTCAAAAGGAGTTAATGAGAATTTAGCGGTAGAGCCGGCAATTGCATCAAGCACTCTTGCTGCAAGGTCAAAGATATCAAAGATTGCGGGGAGAGAAAGGGCAATTGTTGCAATAAATGGCGGATACTTTAAGCCTCAAACCGGTGTTCCTTTAGGAACATTGATGATAAACGGAAAAGTTTATACAGGTCCGATTTACGACAGGGTAGCAATGGGAATATTTGATAACGGTTATGATATGGCAAGAGTTCAGCTTAGGGCTCAGGTAAGAACAAATATAGGAGAGTTGAAAATTGATAATGTTAATCAACCAAGAATGCTGGCAGTACATACACTTGTATATACTCCGGAGTGGGGCGAAGTTTCTCCTCCGTCTCCGAAATATGGCACTCAGCTTGTTATAGAAAACGGCAAGCTTGTCAAAATGGGTGTTGAGCAAAACAGAATTCCTAAAAACGGATTTGTCATCGTTGGGCCTGAAAAGCAACTGAGTACAATTGCAGGCGCAAGACGGTTTGAATTGAGTGTTAAAATCAATCCCGAATGGAATGGTGTTCAGCATATTGTAAGCGGCGGGCCGTATTTGGTCAAAAACGGTGAAGTATTTGTAGATATGACAGAACAGAAACTAACTTCTATTGGCGGCAGGAACCCGAGAACAGCGATTGGTTATACAAAGGACAATAATTTGATAATGTTGACGGCTGACGGCAGAGAAGGCGCATCAATCGGACTTACGCTGAATGAGCTTGCAAAATTAATGAAGGATTTGGGCTGCGTAAACGCGATGAATTTGGATGGCGGCGGCTCAACCGTTATGATGATAAAAGGTCAGGTTGTGAATAGGCCGGCCGTTCAAGGCGGAATACCTTTATCGCATACTTTAATGGTAAGAAAAATTTCATAGATTTGGACATTCGTTTTTAGAATACAAAACCCCTCAAAAGCGAATGAACTACCCGCCCTTATTTCAAGGGCGGGTTTGAGTAATTAAAGGGGGGGTAAAATCAGATTGTAGGTTGGGTGAAACCCAACAATAACTTATCGGCGTCCGGTATTTTGGTCAATAATATCGGACACCCAAGGGAAATAACTGTAATAACCCATAAATGAAGTTATTGCCAAATATAGGATTACCGCAGTTGTAATTATCTGCAAAACAGATAGTCCAAATGCAAACGATAGCGGCATGTTTATAAAATACGGAAGCGCATTTATAAGCGGAATTCTATACAAAATTACATATACCATCTGACATAAAATAGTGAGCAGGTAATACGCAATCGAGATAAAGATAGATTGCAAAATATGGTACATCAAGAAAGGCGTAACACGTTTTTTGAATATCGCTGCTATAATTAGCCAAACAAAGCCCACTCCGCCTGCTGTCATGTAAGAAAGAGCCGATAAAATTCGCTCTATTGGATATACTTGATTAGAATGCTGCAATTATGTCATCCTTTCTGTATTCGTTTAAGAAATCTTCTAATACTTGGATGAATACAAGCTTGTATTCATCATTCTCAGGTCTCATATTTACCGCTGCCCTGTATGAATGGATTGCACGCTCAATTTCGTTATTCATATAGTAAACGTTTGCTATGAGAACAAAAATACTCGGATCCATTTTGTTAATTTTTAGTGCTTCTTTATAAGCTTCCTCTGCTTCTTTATACTTTTTGATGTTTGAATATAAGTTGCCCATCAAGATATATGCGTTTGCATCATTCGGATTGATTTGAACAGCTTTTTTATAAAGTTCAACTGCTCCTTCGTAATCTTTGAAATCTGATTTTGCAATCGCGTAACAGGTGTATGCTTTGTAGTTGTCGCCATCAAGTTCTATTGCTTTGTCAAAATACTTGTAGCAATTTTCTTTATCTTTGTTTACTGCAAGAGTGTTTGCAATACAAAGTGCAACAGTTTTGTTCTCAGGTGCGAGGTTGAATACTTTGTAATAGTATTCTAACGCTTTATTATAATCAAACAATTTGAAGCAAACATTACCCAAATCTACAAGTGCCGTTAGGTTATTAGGGTCAAGCGAAAGTGCTTTTTCGTAGTATGCTCTTGCCTCTACATAATCCTCAAAATCGTGATAAAGAAGCGCAATCGCGTTATAGATTTCAGGGTCTTGAGAATTAAAATCAAGAGTTCTGTTGTAGTAATGGAGAGCTTTCGGAAAATTTTTAAGCTCTGCATAAGTATTTGCCATATTGTAATATACAAGATAGTTGCTCGGGTTAACAAGCATAGCCTGATTAAAGTATTTGAGAGCTTTTTTGTACTCTTTTCCGTAGAACCAAATACTTCCCAGATTAAGAAGTGTTTGCATATCTTTCGGATCGAGTTCCAAAAGACTTTCATAAACTGAAATAACTTTTTCGTACTGATTATCCATTGCATAGTATTTTGCAAGTTCGTGATAATGCTCGGTATTATTAGGCTCCATAGCCATTTTCAGAACGGTTTTTTCTATAGCTTTGTTTAATTCTTTTTTATCCATATTATTTTTTTACACCTTCATATTCAGAGTATTCTACAGATTCTTTGAGCCACGTATCTTGCGGAATGCTAAACGCGTGGTTCCAAAATTTTTCAATAGCGTAAGCTGCACGCTCGTCTTCTTGCAAAATGTGAACTACGACATCTCCGTAGTCTATCAAATTCCAACGATTTTTCACATCGTTTTCCTTGCCCAGAGGCAGCCTAGCAAAGACTGACTTTACCTTTTCAGAAAGGTTTTCTGTGAGCGCTTTTACTTGAGTGCTGGTTTGAGCTGAGCAGATTACAAAATAATCCGCAAAAGATGAAACGCTTGCAATATTTAGTATTGAAATATTACTTGCAATTTTTTCGTCCAAAAACCTTGCTACTGCGCACGCAAATTTGTATGAACTAATTTCTTCTGTCATTAATTCCTCGCTATATCATATCAATTCTTTTCTGATGTCTTCCGCCTTGGAATTCGGTTTTGAGCCAAACATCCACTATATCGAGCGCTAACCCCGTACCGATGACGCGTTCGCCCAGACAGAGAATGTTTGAATCATTGTGCATTCTTGTCATTCTTGCAGAAAACGTGTCAGAACATAGAGCCGCTCTTATTCCTTGAACTTTATTTGCCGCAATTGACATTCCTATACCTGTTCCGCAAACTAGAATTCCTTTGTCACCTGAAAGTGCAACTTCTTTGGCAACTTTTTTTGCATAAACAGGATAATCACAGGATTCAGGCGTATGAGTACCAAAGTCCTCTACTTCAAACCCTTGAGCCTTTATATGTTCAATAATTTCGTTTTTAAGTCTAAATCCGCCGTGGTCTGACCCAATCAGTATTCTTGGCATAAAAGCTGTCCCTTTTGTTAGTAATTGTAACATTTTTGAAACAATTTAGCAATAATTTACATTTTTAAATTTTAATATATATATGAAGTGTGGAATTGTAAGTGGTAATCTTGGTTTTCGAGCGTCGATTTCCGACAAGGAGATAGACGGATTTAGTTCTGCGAAACAACATTTTAGCGATTGCTATTTAATGACATCTCTAGAAACTTTATCCCACACTGAAAACGGCAGAAAAGTTTTGAAGCGCCAAATAAAACATGATGATAATAATCCGCACCTCATAAATTGTTATCTTTATACCCCAATGGGCACAAGGGAAAAATATTCAATTCCGACAAACGCTGTCGTTCGTGGTTACGGCAAGTTATATGATGCTCAAAAAAACGAGATAATACGTTCAATGGACGTTTCTGTAGCAGAGTATGAAAAGAAGTATAAAACAAAACCTTGGTTTTGCAGATTTACGGACGATTTTAAGACTTATGACTTTGAAAACAACTTGCCGTCACACTTTTTAAAGATATTTACGGGCAAAGAACCTTCTGTTAACATAGCCGAGCAGGACTTTAATATGGACTTGAGCGGTTATAGAGAGAGGGTTATGGAAGTTTTTAAACGTATGGACAAGGAAAAAGAGCACAGCTTGCTTATTGGAACAGGCATGAAGATGCTCGACGGAAGAACCTGGCACGTTTATATATTAGAAGATGTTGATTTGGAAAAAGGCACAGTTACAGTAAAAGAAAAACGCGGTAACAAACCGAGAGAAATGAGCATAGATGCTGCGCTGAATACTTTTAAATATATCGTTGGTTACTTTAATAACGATTTGGCTTAAATAAAAATGATTGAGCAAGTGTAAAGAAGTGAGCATGTAAGAAAAAAAGCTATTTTAATATGCTCAAGATTAATCGCGGTATACATTATCGTCATTCTGAAGGGGAATAACAATAAATTAATCACTAAAAAAATTACTGCGGTATTTCAACGATAAAAGTTGAGCCGTTGTTGATTTCGCTTATGACAGAAATCTTGCCCCCGTGGAGTTCAACAAGCTCTTTTGTTATAGTTAAACCAAGCCCAGTAGAACTTTCTTTTTTTGTATAGGCACTATCTAATTGTACAAATTTTGCAAAAATTTTGCCGTGATATTTGGGGTCGATTCCGATTCCGTTGTCGTGGACTGCGATTCTGAAACAGTTTTCTCCCTGCATTACTGCTATATCAACGCTGTCACCTTCGGGAGAGTATTTGATTGCGTTACTTACAAGATTATATAAAATCTGTTGTATTTTTTGGTAATCTGCAAAGACTTCAAAATCTTGGCTGATTTCAGAGTTTATAGTTAACCCCTTTTTTTTAGCTAACGGCATAAGAAGATTTGATACTTCGTTTACCGCGCGGGAAATCCAAAAATCGCTTTTTACAATCTTCATTGCATTAGCTTCCAATTTTGACATATCGAGAACCTCATTTATCATCCCGAGTT
>CACZPB010000190.1 GCA_902782905.1 uncultured bacterium | reverse complement strand
AGAGTTAGTGTTATTTCATGTTCAAATTTTTCCGTCAGAATAGGATACGGGTTATCTGTTTTACTTATTAATCTGATGTGCGCTCTTTCAGTTAACCTGCTGGCATTTCTTGTGTATATAAAGAATTGGTTGATTCTGTCTATAGAACTTATTTCTGACGCGTTTTTATTTACGTGGAGTCTAAAGTATATGTTATTTTTATCGCAGCCGAAATCTATTTTATCTACGTTTTTGTTTTCTCTGAATACCGGCCCGTCAAGCAAGCTGATTGTTCCTGCGTTATGCCATTCATTGGAACTTTCGCTCCTTCCGTCCATGCGCGGAGAAATTTCCCGTTTAGGGAGTTTAAAAGGAAGTTCTATTGTTCGGATTATTGTTTCGTCAAGATATTTCGGATATTCCATGTCTAATAGAGAATAAACCTTTTTTAACCTCTCTCTAAACATATAGTCGAAAAGAAAATCCTGACCTGAATTATTCGGCTCTCCGTACCACCAGAACCAATCACTTCCTTCTGCAATTAACAATTCACGCTTAGCGCGGCTTATGTTCGGATTATTCTTATATTTTTTTGTGTAGGATTCAAAATCATCTTTTGTATGTTTTAAATACGTCCAAGCTTTATTTTTTTCTACATCACCAATCCAATATTGAAAAGTTTTGTCTATCCAAGAGCCGGAATATATCTTCTTGAGCGGCTTTTTATGCTTGTCTTTAGATACATAATCACTGATAAGTACAGTTTCAAGTGAGCTGTCTTTTTCTATTAATGAATAAATTTTTTCTAAAAATTCAGTTCCGTCATTTTGATAGTTTTCCCAGCAGTTTTCACAGTCGGAAGCTATGGTAAGAAGATGATTTTCATCAGGTGATACAAGAAGCTTGTTCTGGATTGTTTTTATCTTCTCATACAAGTCTCCTGCCGCCATCATCGGGTCAATACCGGCATATTCAAAGTTTATTAAGTTCGGAATCGAGCGGTCTCTGAATACTATTTTCATATCAGATGTTCTTGTATGATATGTATAAGTTTTAAGCAAGTGATATGGATCAACCAAATTACCTTTGAAATCGCGCACAAAATCAAATTTTATTGAACTTGCCAAAACTCCCTCATCAGAAATAGTCCATTCTATACCCTCTCTTGCGAACATTGCAAGCGTTTTAGGGCCGATGCAAAGCTCTGAAGGCCACATTCCTTTAGGACGAATGCCAAAAACTTCCTCAATTCTATCTACTGCTGCTTTGATTTGTAGTTTTGCATCGTCAAACATTTTCAAGTTGCGAGGTACCCCCTCTGGGGTTCTGGAACCTTTTGCCGCAGATTTTGCATCAATCAATATTGGAAGAATTGCATGATAATACGGACTCGTAGTGAGCTCTATTCTCTTTTTTTGAATATATTTTTTGTAGGTCGGTATAATCTCTCTTATAATTTGTTTTTGTATGTCAAGAATCTTTAATCTGTCTTCTCGTGTGTAACCCGAACCTTTATTCCACAAGCTTCTTAGTGCCGGATATCTTTTAAAATGCACAGGATCAATCCAAACGAGGTTGAAAACTGCCATCAAGTCCGAATACTCTTGAGCCGAAAAACTTTCCGTTTGTACGCTGTCCATAGAAAATCTTTTCTGGTAAAGATTTCTGTATGTTTCGTTCTTATACACCATTGTTTCAAATTTAGCGCTGAAAAAATTGTTTAAAATAAACGATTTTTCTTCGGTGGTCAAATTCTCAGCCTCAGCCTCAGAGAGTTCTTGGTGAATATCTTTGTATCCGTTTTGCCCGTAATCGATGATAGCATCCAAAAGTGCAGGCACAATATTAAAATTAAGCTTTAATTTAGGGAATTTTTCCAAAACAAGTACCATGTCAAGATAATCTTTGATGGCATGTAGCCTTACCCAAGGCATTAAATAGGTTCCTTCAAGCTCATATACAGGCTGGTGCATGTGCCAATATATGGCAAGTGACAGTTTTTTCCCTTTGTTCATACTGAGCATAATTATACATGAATTCTACCCTCTCTGCAAGAGGTAGAGGTAAATACAAATCAGTCTGCCAAAAGGCCATTTGTTAACACTTTACTCAAAATACAAAAAAGACTTTCCGTTTCTACAGAAAGCCTTTTTATAACCCAATAATCTCCTACCCCAAATTGTTGTCAATCCTCAAAATCTCTCTTAAATATTTTTGATTTGTGTTAAAAATGTTTTTTATTTATTGATTTGTGTTCTTATTGAGCTATTTTTTCTTTTCCCAAAATTTTCTTTTTCTTTTTATCTACCGAGGTCTCCTCTACCCCAAATCTAACAGCCACCACTCCTTTCGTTCAGTATAATTACATCGTATAATTCGGAAATTTGTTTATCAAGTAAAGAATTTGCACAAAATATTTACAATTGACCATGCTTCCCATGATTACTAAGCAAAATTAGGATTTACAAAAGTTAACCTTAACAATATGTTAAAACTGTATTGACAAAACTTTTTTCACGTGAAGTTTAGATTTTTTAATAGACATGTTGCATTGAGCTACACATTCACTTAAAATTAACTTAAGGAGTATTACCAGAAATGCCAGAAAAGAAAAGAATATTAATAGTAGATGACGATAATGAAATAAGGGACTTGTTAGAATTTGATATTTCTTCAAGCGGATATTTTACAGATACGGCGCGCGACGGAATGGAGGGGCTTCAAAAAGCTTTAAATAATAAATACGACTTGATTTTACTCGACGTTATGATGCCCAAAATGAATGGTTTTGATGTTTGTAAAAATATACGTCAGGCAAAAATTAATGTTCCGATTCTTATGTTGACGGCGAAAGGGACAATAGGAGATAAAACAAGCGGATTTGACAGCGGTGCGGATGATTATTTGGTGAAACCGTTTGATATCCAAGAAGTATTATTGCGAATTCGCGTTCTTTTAAGAAGAAATCAGCCGCCTGTAGACAGTTATAACTCATCTGAAATTCTTGAGGCTGGTGATATAGAAATTTTACCTGATACTTTAGAAACTGTTATTATGAACAAAAAAATTAAGCTTACTCCAACTGAATTTGAAATTTTATATTGCTTAATTCAACATTTTAATAAACCTGTAGCTCTTGCAACACTTTTGGAGGAGGTGTGGGGGTACTCAAGCGATGAAGACGTCCGAATGCTGAGAGTCCACGTTGGGGCTTTAAGAAATAAAATCGAACCAAACTCTAAAATACCAAAATATTTACACACAGTTACAAATGTGGGTTACAAGCTTACGCCTTTCGGAGAGGAAGGATAAAGGCTTATGGCTCAATTTTTCT
>CACZPB010000189.1 GCA_902782905.1 uncultured bacterium | reverse complement strand
TATGCAGCTAAAAAAAGAACTTGGTAAAAATATTCAAAAATACAGAAAACTCAATAAAATTACGCAGGAAAAACTTGCGGAAATGATAGGAGTAGAAATTAACAGCATAAGTTCTATTGAAACAGGAAAATATTTCCCTTCACCTGAAAATTTAGTTAAAATATCAAACGCACTAAATACAAATGTTTCAAATCTATTTTATTTTAAAGAAGATTGCTCATGTGAAGATTATATACAAGAAATAAATAACAATATAGCATTATTAGCCAATGATAAAATAAAATTAGAGTCAATAAATAATTTTGTGAAACAATTAATTTAACAAAAAATTCAAATTACCTATTTTTGTCCTTTGGCGTAATTTAGATTTTGTAGGTATTAGAGGCAGATATTTACCCTTTCAAAATTCCATTTTTGGAAATTTGAGGACTCAAAATGGACTTTTGAGGTAGTTTGAATTATTTATTTCCGACCTGATTGAATCGCTAAAATAGGCTGGACTGCCACGCTTCCGCTCGCAGTGACAGAATTCCCTTCCGAGCAAAAGTCCTGTTAAAAGGTAAAAAATAAAAGACAGTATAACAAGTGTCATACTGTCTTTTATACAGAGGGGATGGGATTCGAACCCACGGTGGAGTTACCCCCACACAACCCTTCCAAGATTGCACCATCAACCACTCGGACACCCCTCTATGGATGTTTTTATTATATATACCTAAATCTCGCTTGTAAAGTTCATACTTTAGTTATAGAAATTTTTTGCCAATTATCCTCTATATTTATGATTTTTTTTTGAATAATTGTTGGTATTGTAATATTTGTCAATTAGTCAAATATAATAGAAAGGATAAATAATGGCAAAAATTCAAAAAATTGAGCTTAACTTAGGCCAAAAAATTGCAAATCCTTTTAAAACAACGCGCAAATCAACTACTAACCCCTTCAAGTACTCTAATTTTGAAGGTAACACTCTACAATTTGCAGACGTGTTTGAAGGATTCGAACCGCAAAAAATCAACAAACTTAAAATGATTTCAGCTTCTGTTGCTGGAACTATGACAAAAATTCGTTCAAGTATAACAGAACCAATTGTCAATTTTGTTAACAGAATGAGAACGGATATTTCTAACGGTTGGAATATGACTAAAGATATAATGAATATGGATATTGCAGATATCGGAAGAAATATTACAGGCTCTATATCTAACATTGGTAAGTCAATAAAAGACAAGATTAATCTTCCGGACTTACATTTGACAGAGCTTAATAACAGCATCTCTGAAGGTTGGAATGTCTTAATTAATAAAATCAGCAACAAAAGAATTACTAAAGATACAACTGTCGCTGAATTGAGAAGTATGTGGGAAGAAGAAATCGCGCTTGCTTCTAAGAAAGAGGTGGCATAATGAATAAAAACGTTGCCGAAATTATTGATGCACTAGCAGCTCATGAAGATATGTCTTCAATAGCTGTTTTAGAAGAACTTGGAACAAATTCTCCTGATAATGATGTTAGAGAATACACTTCCCGTGCACTTGTCAGAAAAAATGTTCACGATTCTCTAAAAATTGTTATCATAAATCAAGGAAAAGGTATAAATGACCTTTCTCCTGCTGTTGCGATGAGTACAATTAATGAAATTTTGTCGCTTAAAGATAAATCTGAAGTGATAAGAATTCTTGATGATACAATCAACATGCACTCTGATGAATCAGTTAAAGAAAATGCCCGCTCAGTTAAATCACTATTGGCTTTGAGTTAGGTATTTAAAGTTTGTGAAGTAAGGGCGGAAGCTTTGCTTCCGCCCTTACTGTTTTAATATTTTTCTATAAATAGCTTGAAATATCCTTGTTCATGCTCACACACAGGGCATTTGCAAGGTGCCTCTTTGCCGATATGTGTGTGACCGCACTTTGTACAAACCCACTGGGCTGTTTCTTCTTTTTTGAATAACGTTCCGTTTTTGAGCTCATCTTCAAGCATCAAGAATCTATGGGAATGGCGTTTCTCTATTTCAGAAATATTTGCAAACAATTGTGATATTTTATCAAATCCTTCTGATTTTGCAATTTGTGCTGAGTATTTATAAACATTTTCCCATTCATCTTTTTCGCCTAAGTATGCTGAGTGAAGATTCTCAACAGTTGTCCCAAAAAAGAAGGGATAAATCGCGTTTGGCGTATATGCTCCGTTTGGAATACATTTGTAAAATAATTTTGCATGTTCACGCTCATTTTCTGCTGTTTCTTCAAAGATTTCCGATATTTGAATATATCCTTCGTTTTTTGCTGCTTTTGCGTAAAACGAGTATCTGTTTCTTGCTTGTGATTCACCAACAAAAGCGTTAATCAAACATTGGCGGGTTTCAGAATTTTCAAATTTCATAAATTAGCTCCTTTTTGCAAATTATATAAACAAAAATTCAAAAATTTATCCGACAAGTGGATATTAAGATAATTTACACTCATACAACTTTTTGGTATAAAAACAATATAGATTTGTAAGGAAATTTTATGAAAATACTTATTTCAAACGACGACGGAATTTTATCAAACGGTATAAGAGCATTAATAGAAGCACTTTCTCCATGTCATGATGTTTATGTGGTTGCACCGGACAGAGAAAGAAGTGCAGCGGGGCATTCGCTTACTCTGCATACGCCGCTCAGGGTGGAAGAGGTAGACCCAAAGTATGGAGCAAAGCGATGCTGGATGACTACAGGTACTCCGGGGGATTGTGTAAAACTCGGGATTAATGCAATTTTATCTGAGGATGAAAAGCCTGATTTGGTAATTTCGGGTATAAATCATGGTCCAAATCTGGGTGCAGATATTCTATACTCTGGAACAGTAAGTTGTGCAATGGAAGGCGCTATGATGGGATATCAAAGTATTGCGACTTCACTTGCAAGTTTGAAAAGCGAGTATGAAGATTTTAAGTTTGCTGCAAGTTTTATTGCAGAACTTTTGAACAGGCTTGAAACGTATAAAATACCTCCTAAAACGATATTAAACGTAAATATCCCTGGGCTTGAAAAAGAAGATATTGCAGGAATTGCTATAACCGAGCTCGGAAGCAGAATGTTTACTGATGATTATGAAAAGCGAATTGACCCAAGAGGAAAAGTTTATTATTGGATGGCAGGAGAGCTGATTACGGAGCCGGAGACCGCATCTACAGATATTGCAGCTGTTCGTAACAACATGATTTCAATTACCCCAGTGACATACGAGATGACAAGACGCAACATTATGGACGATTTGGAAGCTTCTCTTTGTCAGGAAGACATTTGTAATTGGTTTTAATTGTTAATTATAAATAATAACATTTCATACGTTTGTATGATGATTTGCATGCCACTTATAAATTAAAGTATTAGAGGTACTAATGTACCCTTGGACGAGGTAGGTAAATTGAAAAAATTTAGATTCCGTATGCAAGTTGTACTTGACATGCGTGAAAAAGAGCTAGAAGAACGGCAAATGGAAATGGCAAGAATTTTAGCCGCACTAAACTCTCAAAGAGAAAAGCTTCAAAATATCGAAAACGCCCAAGAAGCAAACAAAAGTGAGCTTGAAGCTCTCTGTACATCTGAAAATATTGATATTCAGCAAATAGAATCCCATAGAGATTACGGTATCAGGCTTATAACGGATGCAAGAAACCAAGAAAGAGTAATTGCAAATACAGAAGCCATACTAAAGCGAAAACAGCAAGAAGTAACAGAAGCTCACCAAAAAGTAGAAGTTCTGAGAAGGTTGAAAGAAAAGCAAGAAAAAGAATACTACAAAGAATTTCTGCAAGCAGAAGCAAAAGAAATTGATGACATAACATCCGCGAGGTTTAGGTTTAACTAGATGACACAAGCACTTTTAAACAATTTGAATATTAATATAGAACAACCCGTATCTGAACTAAAAGGTACGGACAAAGGTGCTTTGATTGACTTTGCGCAAATCTTGCAGGGAAAAACGCAAGATGACACCAAAAATAATACCCAAAATGATACCCAAAATGATACTCAAAATGAGCAAGAGGCTAATGATACAAATAAAGATTTAAAAACTTTGGGCGATATAAAACAACAAAATACGGTTCAGCCGGAGAATATAAATACGGTTATAAATGATGCAGCGACAGAAGCTGCTGCAGAGGCAGCTATAGATATTACACTTATCCAAGAAACAATAGAAAATACTGAAGAAACGACATCTTCTGAAACTGATGAAACAGACAGTGAAGATGACACACAAGACAACAACTCACAAGAAGACGCTATCACCCAAGACGAGGATCCAACAATGAACAAAGAAATTATTTACCACCAGTCCCTTGAAAATCCGGCTGCAGCTATGATGCTGCAATCACAACTTCAAAAGCATTCGTTCAAAGACGAAGAACAAGCAGATGAAAACAGTCAAAATAATGACGGAGCCCTTAAAAACAACAAAGATGTTGTTCCGTCATCAAAGCAGTTTGAAAATAGTCTGCAAAAAAGTGAAAAAGGAGCGGTGCTCCTCGATACTGTAGATAAACCAAGTAGTTCCAAAAACGCGGCAGGTACAAAGCTAAACGATTTGGTTAGCGAAAAAATAGTTGAAGATTTACAGATAGAAACGGTTGAAACACAAGATTCAAGCACTGAAAACGGTTCTAATAATTTTATGAACAATCAATCGCCTCAGGAACAAGCTGTTAAAGCCATGATTCATAGTGATGGAGTAAATAACAGTGTAAGCGGACGGATAGAAGTTCTATCGACTGTTCAGGCACAAAAAGCACCGACAGAAGTTAGTCCTAGCAAAATTATTGAACAAATAACAAAACAAATGGAAGGTATGTACAATGGCACAAAGGTTAATATTGTACTTAATCCAGGGACATTAGGCAAGGTTGCCTTGCAAATTCTAAATACAAAGGATGGGCTGTCGGCTCAATTCACTGTAAACACGCCAGAGGCGAGAGATATATTGATGAAGGGGCTAACCGGACTTAGGGAAAGCCTTTTGGCGCATGGAGTCAGTGTAGACAATGTAACAGTCAAACTTAGCGAGACAGAAGAAGGCAAGTCGTATTTTGATTGGACTGAACAGGAAGGCTCAAGGGGAGGAAACAAACAGCAAGGTTCAAGAAGGCAAAAGGACGATGAAAAGCAATTTGAACAAACAATGTTTGATATAAATAACAAGAATTAATATAAGGGGAGAGAAGGTTATGTCAGCAGTAACAAGCCAAATAACAGCAATGAGAAATGAAACCGCATTTCAACAAAATCAACAAGAACGTACTACGGGTATGAAGAATGACAGCAACATGTTTTTGACATTGATGTTAAAACAGTTGGAAAATCAAGACCCAACGGAGCCTACAGATAATACCGAGTGGTTGTCGCAATTGGCTCAATACTCATCTTTGGAGCAAATGTCACAGATGAATACAGGCTTAGCAAATTGCGCTAACTATATTACTTCAATGTATGAAGATATGAATTTGAATTCGGAAATCAGTCAGACACTTGCGATGATTGGCAAGGATGTAACTCTAAAAATTCCTGATGAAAATGACGAAACAAAAACTAATACAATAACAGGTACCGTTTCGGAAGCAAGCTTTGAAGACGGAACAGGAAAGATAAAAATTGGGGATAAGTACTACTCAATAGCGAATGTAGTATCAATAAGAGAAAAATAAATTTTAATAAAATACCAGACTTAAGAGGAGAAAATATAGATGTCACAAGCTTTACACACATCAAGCACCGGTATTAATGCCGGACAATCTCAAATTAACGTTATTGCGCATAACGTTGCAAACATTAACACCGTAGCGTACAAATCGGCAAATATGACATTTGAAACGCTATACTCACACAACCTGTCTTACGGAAGTGCCGCAACAAAGGATGGCGGCGGTACTAACCCTAAACAAATAGGCTTGGGTGTAAAAATCGGCGGTATTCAAAGAAATTTTGAAGCAGGTACTTTTGTTGCAACAGGCAGAGACCTCGATACTATGATTTCAGGTACCGGTTTCTATGTTGTTCAAGATGCAGACGGCTCAAAATATTTTACAAGAGACGGTGTTTTTAATATCGACTCGGCAGGTAATCTTGTAACACAAAGCGGTATGAAGGTTATGGGTGCAACATCAACTTATTCAAATTCAGGTTCTGATAAGACTGTCAGTATTCCTAAAAATATACTTGCCGAAGAAAGCGGTGATACCAGTTTAGGCAGCAAAACTCTTTCACAACTTAATAATGCAAGTATTACATCAGGTGTAGTAAGAATCAGAGTTGGTACTGATTACGCAGATTTGCCTGTTAATGGCGGTTCAACAACAGTTTCTCAAATGATTAGTGATTTTAATGGTGCGATGGGCAGCATTTCAGGTGTATCATTTGTCGATAACGGAGATGGTACAATAGGCTATACCGGAACAATTGATGAATTTGTGGCAGACGGTACAACAAGTAACTTCCTGAGTCAAACTGGAATAAGCACAACAAATCCTAATTCTAAAATTTTAAACAAAACGGTTAAAATCTTAGATGTTGTAAACTACAACGATAAAAATTCAGTTTCATTGAGCGATACTGCAATAGACGAAAACGGAATTGTGATTGCAACATACAATAACGGTTCTATTTTAACTCAATATGTTGATGACGCAGGAACGCTCAAGTGGAAATATACATCTCCGGAAGGCGTTGTTATGACAGGAGATGATGTAAAAGCGACAGGTTCTGCAATAGCAAACGCAAACTTTGCAATTGAACTTGCAACAATGGTTAACCAAGAAGGTCTGATTTCTCTCAATAATAACCTTTGGAAATGGGGACCTGACACAGGTGATATTTTCTACGGTATGGCTGGAGAAATGGCATTCGGACCTATTGAATCCGGCGGATACGAAGAGTCTAACGTTGATATTGCACATGAGCTATCAAACATGATTTCTGCTCAAAGAATGATCCAGATGAACTCACGTGTATTCTCAACAGCAAGCTCTGTAATGGAAATTCTTTCATACTTAGGACAATAGTAAGATAAAAAGTGATGCGTGATTGAGTGATAAAGAATTATATTTCATATTCACTTAATCACCGATTCACTTCTTCATTTAAAAAAGGGCATGCCTTTTTTGTACAAGAGCATGATAATTCATGTCAAGTTCTTAACAAAAACGGCGAAACTTAACAAAACTTAACAATTCGGACATGGTCGAAAACCATGTAAATCATGGGTTTCGGCATGATTTAAAAATCTCAAAAAGTTGTTACAAACAAGTATTTGTACACCTCATGAGATGTAGTATATAATACAATAGAGGTCAGGGGAAATGTTGATACCATCACAAAGCTGGGGCGAAGATATAGTAATCGATAGCTCGTTGGTGAAACGCAACCTTGACGAGATAAAACAAAATATCGCACATTATAACGTTAAAATAATC
>CACZPB010000188.1 GCA_902782905.1 uncultured bacterium | reverse complement strand
TCTAAGCCTGCAATCTTACCTGCGTCTTTTGTAGCTTGTCTTTGAGCATCATTAAAGTATGCAGGAACTGTGATAACGGCTGATGTAACTTTTTCACCAAGATAGTTAGAAGCATCATCTGCTAATTTTCTAAGAATCATTGCTGAAATTTCTTGCGGAGTATAATCTTTTCCGTCGATGTTTTTCTTGTAATCTTCACCCATGTGACGCTTGATTGAAGCAATAGTTTTATCAGGGTTCAATATTGCTTGTCTTTTTGCAAGCTGACCGACTAATCTTTCACCGGTTTTTGAAAAACCAACGATAGAAGGAGTTGTTCTCATACCTTCTGCGTTTGCTATAACGGTAGGTTTACCGCCTTCCATAACTGCTACAACTGAGTTTGTTGTACCTAAGTCAATACCAATTGTTTTTGCCATTTTTATGTCTCCTTTTTGTAGTTTATACTTTTATCACATTATCATTAAACCACTGATTTCAAGGAAACTTTAAAAAATAAACAATTTTTTAATATTTTATAAAACAAAGTATAAAGTGACTGCAATTGCCGAAAGGATAAAAGATACAAGCGTGAATTCTTTCACAATCCTTATTTCAGAATGTCCGCAGAGTTCAAAATGGTGATGAATTGGGGACATTTTGAATATTCTTTTACCTGTAAGTTTGTAGCTTGCAACCTGCAAAATAACAGATAATGTTTCCATAACAAACACTCCGCCGAAGAGGACAAGCAGAAGTTCGCATCTTGAAACAACTGCAAGTGTGCCCAAAAGACCCCCCAGTGCAAGAGAGCCTGTATCACCCATAAAAACCTGTGCCTTAGGTTTGTTGTATTTTAAAAATCCGATGAGCGCACCGATAACTGTTGCCGCAATGATTGCTGCTGCGTCATGCCCGCTTACAAATGCAATAATTCCGCATGCCAAAAATGCAGGAATCCCTGTAGAAGCCGCGAGCCCGTCAAGTCCGTCTGTTAAGTTGTACGCATTTGATGCCCCCGTTATTACAAAAACAGCAAAGAAGGGGTAAAAAAGTCCTATATCAAAAGTCATTGAGCCGAGGGTAATCGCGGTTCCGTAGTGCTGCATAGCAAAAATTGTCGGAATTAAGGCAATTAAGATTTGTCTAACCAGCTTCCCTCTCGGACTAAGTCCTTTATTTTCTTTCCCCTTAATTTTTAGGTGGTCGTCTTGAAATCCGGCAAGTGTCATAAAAAACAGCGTAATAATTACTATAAGAGCAGCATCATCCATTTTTTGAGCCATAAGAAGCGTAATTATTGAAGCCAAAACGATTGCCGCTACAATAAAAACTCCGCCTGTTGTCGGTGTACCGGCTTTTTTTGCGTGTGCTTCCGGTGCCAGATCAAGAATATACTGACCTATCATTTTTTTCTTCAAAAAATCTATATAAGGAACACCGAATAATAAGCACAAAACTAAACTTAAAAGTAATGCCACACCAATCATTATCATAATAATAATCTCCTGTTTTGTTCTATTTTACACCGAAATGTTTTAAAAAAAAATATGTATTTTAAAAAATGTGGTGGTGTCATCTTCCCCTCTTCCTTTCTTTAATTCTTCCCTTATTTAGTTGTTGGTATTTGTATTTTGCAATAAAAAAATATACTCTCAATTAATTTTATTGTATAATTGTAATCATTCGGAGGAATAAAGAATGCTTGTTGTAATGAATAGCCACGCTACCGAAAAAGATATTAAGCGTGTTGCGATGTTTTTAGAGTCAAAAGGTTTTCAAGCGCTTGTTTCGCACGGTGAAGCAAGAACTGTTGTACACGCTATCGGCGTCAAGGAAGAAGTCGACCAAAGAGACTTTGAGCTCCTAAACGGTGTTGACGAAGTTATAAGGTTATCAACAAATTACAAGCTTGCAGCAAGACCCTCTCAGGGCAAAGATACCATAGTTGAGGTTAACGGCGTAAAGTTTGGAGACAAGTATACAGGACTTATTGCAGGGCCTTGTACAATAGAATCTTATGACCAAATGGATGAAACAGCACAAGAATTATCCGAATCTAACGTAAAAATTCTTCGCGGCGGTGCATTTAAGCCCAGAACAAGCCCTTACGCATTTCAAGGTATGGGAGAAGAAGGTCTTAAAATTATAAGAAGCGTTGCTGATAATCACGGAATGGCGGTAACATCTGAGATTATGGAAGTCTCTCAGCTTCCGATGTTTGAAAAATACGTTGATATTCTGCAAGTTGGTGCAAGAAATATGCAGAATTTTAACTTATTAAAGGAGCTCGGGCATGCGCACAAGCCGGTAATTCTTAAGCGCGGCTTATCTTCAACATACGAAGAATGGTTAATGTCAGCGGAATATATTATGGCCGGTGGTAACAATCAAGTTATTCTTTGTGAACGAGGTATAAGAACATTTGAAAAATATACAAGAAATACTCTTGATTTAACAGCAATCCCTGTTATGAAAAAATTGACTCACTTGCCGATTATTATTGATCCGTCTCACGCAACAGGGT
>CACZPB010000187.1 GCA_902782905.1 uncultured bacterium | reverse complement strand
TTTCACAATTTTCATAAGCAAGTTTGGTTCAATAAACCTTTCAGATGTTGTTGAGATTGGAAGAACAATAAGCAAAAACCCCAAAACATCAGGTTTAGTTGCGGCTGGAGTTCTTTTAGCGGGCGCGATACTATATTCTGCCTCTAAATTATTCCATAATACAAAGTCAGAAACAGATAATCCTGTCAAAACTCTCATAAAGGAAAATCCTACAAGGCTGGAATATATAAAAATGTTGGGAGAATACCCAAAGCTTTCTGAAAAGTATTATGATCTTTTAAACAACAGTGCAAAAAAACCTGACGATATCGTCAAGAAAAATTTACTTGGAATTTTTGAACTAATACTTGAAAAACACAGAGAACCAGAAGTATTTGAAAAAAATCGCCATTTGTTTGAATCACTTGAAAAAAATTATACAAATGATTTAGAGAATTTGTGTCTGGACTTTTACGTAAATGCCAGAAATGGCGGCTCTGTTGATAGATTTTTACAGCTTGTCAGATTAAATCAGATTAGCTCTGACGATTTGAAACGCTGGACACAATACCCCAAATTTGACATAAAAGATATTATCATGGCAAAAGTATTGCCGGAAAAAACTGTACAATATTTACACGAACAAAAGGAACAAGGCAATATTCTCGGCTTCAAAACGGATAAAAAACCAAACGAAGAATCGTATTTTTTCTCTTTGATATTTCCGAAGAAAAAACCGCTAAAGGAAAAATTCAAAACTATCGTTGAAATGCACGAAACGCTATACGGTCCGATTGCGCTAAAAAAAGACGAAAGCAAAGGAACTTTTCAACGATTTGATATAGAAAACGAACTATACGACAGATTAAAGAAAGACAAAATGCTTGATTCTGTCTATAACTTGGTTAAATTCCTCAATCCCAAATCGCTTGAAGATTTTGATTTAACAAGCGACGAAGTTAAAATGCTATCAGAAAACAGCAAAAAATACAGAAAGCTCAGAGAAGCTTTGGGACGCGGAATTGTCGGGATTAATTTGAATTCCGATAGGGCAAATGAGTTGTTATCAGTTATCAATGATAATAGCATCCCAAAAGAAATTTTGTCAAACGGACATGCAACAATAAGATTTATAAGCCGTTTCGTACTCAAAAACAATTTCAATCCCGACCTAAAAAAAGATACCACAGCAAAAATTGAAACCTTCAAACAAGAACTCGATAAAAGATTTCAAGGTCTTGTAAAGGTAGCAAGATATCGGCACAAAAAAGGATTTGCACCATATTTCTATTTGGGAGAAAATTCTTTGGGCGAGTTTGTAAAAATAACACTGAACAATGCCGGTGAAATCCATACCTTATTTGAATCAACCCAAAAATACAGAGAAAATTACGGCATCAAATAGTTCACTACACTGCAAACCTAAAGTGTACAATATCGCCGTCCTGAACTATATAATCTTTTCCCTCAAGACGGGTTACACCTTTATCTTTGCAGGCCGTGTATGAACCGTTTTCTACAAAATCCTTGTAGCTGGTAACTTCTGCCCTTATGAAGCCCTTTTCAAAATCCGTATGAATTACACCGGCAGCCTGAGGTGCTTTTGTACCCTGCGCGCAAGTCCAAGCTCTGGTTTCTTTTTCACCCGCCGTAATAAATGTTATCAAGTTGAGAAGCGAATATACGGATTTAATCATTTTGTCTATGCCGCTATCAGTTATACCTAACTCTGCCAGATATTCTTTAGCACCATCTTCTCCAAGTTCTACAAGTTCTTCTTCTATTCTTGCACAAATTATAACCGTCTCAGCGCCCTGTTTTTTGGCGTATTCTTCAACTCGTCTTGTATAATCATTACCCTCTTTCAAGTCAAATTCTGAAACATTTGCGCAATAAATTACAGGCTTTACTGACATCAAATTTAGCGGTTTAATTACTTCAATCTCATCTTCATTAAAATAATCTTTTAGATTAATAAAATGCCCTTCCTGTAAAAGCTCATTGAGTTTTGTAAGAGCATTATTCTCTAACACAGCTTCTTTGTCTCCGCCTTTTGCCTGCTTAGATATTCTTGCAATTCTCCTCTCAATTGAAGCTATATCTGCTAGTGCAAGCTCCGTATTTATAGTCTCAATATCAGAAATAGGATCGACTTTGCCTTCTACATGAATTGTATTCTCATCATCAAAGCATCTTACTACCTGAATAATTGCATCAACTTCTCTTATATTATGCAAAAACTGGTTGCCCAAACCTTCACCGTTGCTGGCACCTTTAACAAGACCTGCTATATCCACAAATTCAATAACTGTAGGAATAATCTCTTTTGACTTACATAAATCAGCCAAAATTTTAAGCCTTTCATCAGGAACTGTTACAACCCCTACGTTTGGCTCAATTGTACAAAACGGGTAATTAGCACTTTGTGCATTCTTTGTTGCAGTAAGCGCATTAAACAAAGTTGATTTCCCTACATTAGGAAGTCCTACTATTCCGGCTCTTAGCATAATATAATCCTTTCGTCTCTAATCTTTGATTTGATTATATCATAAAAAGACGTAGCCTAAAGCATCATGTCGTTAAAATCTTTCATATCATCATAACTAAACATGTGAATAAACGTATAAAGCATTTTTGCCGAAAAACGTTTTGTGCCGACCTCAAGCATCTCTCTCAGCGCTTCTCTGTTATTCAAGACCATGACATGCGTTCTATTAAATGCGAGATTATCATAATAGTTTGCAACATTTACAATCTGGCTGTATTCTGAAATGAAATCATTTGAAACACCGCTTGGATAACCGGAACCGTCATTATTTTCGTGATGTTCAAGCGCAACCTTTGCTATATCTTCTGACAGACCGAGTTCTTTAATAAATTTGTACCCCAAAACCGTATGATCTTTTAGCTCCTCCTCGTTCATGGAAAGGAAGGAAGATTCATTAGGTAATTTGATTTTTAATTTCCCAATATCATGCATCAAGGCTGCTAAAATAAGTTCGTCTATGTTTCTTGGTGCATACTCAAGTTTTCTTGCTATCATGCCAGAGATTACAGCAACATTAAGCGGGTGGCAAATTTCATATTCGCCCATAAATCTGACTTGAGAACCTCTGCCATGCTTAAACATTTTTTTAAACAGTTCATTTTGCAAAATATTCACTAATGATTGAAGTTTAAGCACCGCATCATCATAATATCCCTGTTGAAATAAGTCAAAAATCTTTTTATAAAAATATTTAATTCTAACCTGTGTCTCTGTTTTTATATAAGCCTCTTTATTAACAACCGTATCAAATTCAGCCGTATCCAAAGATTCATAAGAAAAATTCAAAGCCCTTGTTTTATCTTTGGATATACTGCCTTCATCATTATTTTCAGGCTTTTCTACGCGAAAATCCTCCGCATACACGCGGACATAATTTTTAAGCATTATAAGCTTTCCTGGGGTTAAAACTTCACCTGCGGCAAGAATTTTACTCTTATTTTCCGTAAACAGGTCAAAGGGAAGCACTTTATAATTACTTAATTCAGCAGTATCTACAATTCTCATAATGAGATTATACCATTTTTTTCAATAATTACATACTTTGTTTGAGGTATTATTTTGCAATTTTACATCAATTATATAATTTCTTTTCCTACAATCGGAGCAATCTGTTTAATTTGTTTGTATAAAAGATCATACTGCCAAGGATAAAGTGATTGTGCACCATCGCAGACTGCCCTATCCGGATCATAGTGTACCTCAATAATCAAACCGTCACAACCTGCCGCAACGGCTGCTCTGGACATAGGTTCAACCTTGTCTCT
>CACZPB010000186.1 GCA_902782905.1 uncultured bacterium | reverse complement strand
TTTGAATTATTCTCTCTGTTTCTTTTGCCTTTTGTTCGGTCTTTTTTTGAATCGCATACTCTTTTACAAAATGATCATATTCATACGATGGTATACAATATACATTCAAAGACCGTCCGGTAGAGAGCGAAATTTCTCTAATAGTATACTTATCGTCAGGATTAACCATTGCAACAGCAAGTTTGTTGCCTTCCATCGACATTATTATAGTTTTTTTCTTTTCAATAAAATCGTCAGGAAGCATTTTTAATATAGTTTTATCAACAGTAATTTCTGATTTTAAAACTATATCTTTATTGTACTTTTTTTTGAGATATGACATTATCCTGTCTTGTGACAAGTATTCTTTAGAATAAAAAACATAATCCAACGGCAGATTCTGTTCTTTTGAAATGTTTAAGCATTCATCCAATTGAGCTTGAGTCAGCCAACCAATTGTTACAAGCATTTCTTCTGCTGTTGGTTCACTATTCTCTTTTATGTTTGAAATGTCAGAATTTGCTTTCTTGTAAATATCTTCAATATAATTGTATATATAGCCAAAATCGTTATCAGGAATCGGAAAAAACTGAACATCTACACCTGAAATTTTATCCTGAATAATTTTTATAATATTGTTTTTGTCATTGGATGAATTTTTATTTAAAATGACATAAAAGTTTTTGTCTTTCTTATCAACAGGAATGAAACCTGATGTTTTCATCAGGTTCAATTCAAATTTATCCACATACAATATTCTTATACTGTTTTTTAATTTTTCAAGTTGATTAGACATAATATTACAATTTATCAGCTACGGTGCCATCTCCGTCATTAATAATCCTTGGCGTTAACATTATTACCAGTTCGCTCTTAGTTTTTGTTGTCGATGTAGATCTGAATGCTGCGCCAATAAACGGTAAATCACCTAACAAAGGTATTTTTTGAACAACTTTTTGATCAGCTTCCTGTATCAAACCGCCAATTACCAATGTCTCGCCATCTTTAATTCTAACATTTTTTAAATCTAGGTTTCTTCTGCTAAGAAGTGTAGCTGCGATATCTCTATCACCTGTTTCGCTAAGAGTTGTTACTTGCCCTGCTTCTGTTGCATATTCAGGTTTTATGTTCATTGTTACGTAGCCATCAGGTGAAATGAACGGAGTCAAAGAAACTTTTATACCCTTATCTTCACCGATTGTATAGGTTTTTTGAACAGTACCGGTTGCTCCTGTCCCGTTAGACGATGATGAAAGGAATTCAGAAGTTACTTTTTCTACATAGTCTTGAGTCAAATCTATGATTGATTCTTGTCCGTTAGTTATTAATAGTTTAGGATTAGCGAGAACTCTGGCTTTCCTGTTTTCAATCAAATAATTCATGGTCCAACTTATGTAAGAACCTTTATATATACCCTGTTCTTTTCCATTAACAGCATAGAATTGAGGCGGAGTATATGTTTTTCCGTCTTCGGAATATTTTCCTTCTGTCCAGAAATATTTTGTTACATCATACCAGCGACCGTAAGGAGTTGCTTCTCTTCCGCCGGAAGTTCTTCCGTTGTTAAAGCTTACGCCCCACGCATCAGATTGTACTTTCCAATTGTTTTGAAATTCTTTAGAACCTTCTTCATTTAACTCAACAATAGATACTTCCAAGTATGCTTGCGGTTGTTTAACATCATTACTCTTAATGAATTTTTCTATCATCTGAGCTTGTGCTTCAGAGCCGCCCATTATTGTAATAGTTCCTCTTTGCGGGAAATATGAAACCGACAGGTTCTGCATATCAAAAGGTGCGCTTGAGCTTGAAGCCGATTGAGAAATAGAGCAGGCAACAACGCCTTCACCAAGTTTTAACTGTGAAGAAGCTGAAGATGCACTCGCTGCACCTCCTGTTATAATTCCAGCCGCACCCCCAGTGCTTACCCCCGGAGTAGGTGCTGCGGGTGCTGCCTTAGCACCGGATTTACTTCCTGCACCTCTCGACGGAAGTAACATATTACATATCATGTTTGCCATTTCAGCCGGAGTTGTGTGATTGACTGAAAAAGTTTTTGTTAACGGTTCTCTGTCCAATTGTGCTATTACTTTTTCAACAATAGGGGCATCAGATGGCATACCAAATACAATTATTTCATTTGTAGCTGCGTTTACTGTTGCAGCTTCTACAGAAGAAAATCCTGCTTTTTTCATGCCGAATACATTTTTATTGAGAAAATCCGCTATTTTTGCTGCGCTTACATATTGTACAGGGAAAATCATCATTTCTTGTTTTGAGAAACTTGCATTGTCTGTACTGTCTTTTGATAGAACTATCAATGTGTTATCTTGTTTATAATAATTTAAACCTGCAATTTGCAGTACCAGAGCGAACGCATCATTAATAGGCATGTTTACCAAATCCAGTGTTACTTTTCCATTTACTGATGAGTGGAAAACAACATTCATGCCGGCTTTGTCCGCAAACATTCTGATAACTTGTTTTACGTCAGAATCTCTGAGGCTCAGTGTTATTTTGTGATTGTTGTCTGTAAGTTTCACTGTTCCCTGAAGATTAGTAGTGCTGACAGCTTCGTTTGCTGAATTGTAGCCGCTATATGTTTGAACTGCTCCGCCGGAGGATGCTGTAAATGCTATGAGCATTGCAACTGATAAAAGTTTTTGTACATTATTATATCTCATTATCTTTCTCCTCCGAACTTTTTATTCAAATTAGAAACATCATTGTGGTTGATGTCTCCTTCAGTTAATATCTCACCGATACCTGCTTTAAATGTATTGGAACCGAGCTTTACGGTTACGCTGTCTCTTTGTATATCTATAATTCTGTAACTGCTTACGGTATCTCCTTTTTTTACCAGATAATCATTCCCTTCTATGTTTAAAATTGCAGAAGGACTGGAGCTGTCATACAGAATACCTGACACTATTGTATCCATAACTCTTGCCGCATCGGAATTCTCATTCAAAACCTCCGGCGGAGCGATTATTTCAAAATTCGGTGTTTCACTGGATTGTAATCCATCAATATTCCTATATGGCAGAAAAGGATTTGCTTTCGCAATACCTGACGGGATTGATATCATATCTTTAGCAGACGATGTTGCTGCTGCAAAATTGCCTGAAAAAATAAGCATTCTGCTGTTTTCTGGAATATTGCCGAATTTGCTTTTTACCAACATTAATGAGCCGGTTGTGAACAGTATTAAACAAATTCCAAGTGCGAAACCTGCTATAACAGTTGTGTTTCTGTCATGTTTTTTTAAACGCTGGAGTATTGTCTCAGCAGAAATTTCTTGTATATTTTTTTCAAAATCTTTTATTCTCATAACTTCTAACTATGCTATATTAGTTCTCTCTATTAAAACTATATTACGTCTTGCTGATTTAGTAATCATATATTTAAATTATTACATTCAAATACGTAATATTTCTTAAAAATATACTTTTACTACTATACAATACAATCATACCATATTTTGAAAATATGGCAATAATGTAAAAACATTTATATTTAGTTCATACGAGGTTCATAGAATTGAACAAATGCATAAGCATTAAATTTTAGAGATCCAAATGCTATTTTTATAAAATTTTCGTTGTACGGTAACAGTTTAACAAAATTAATCTCATTTGCTTCATAGTCATCATTAGTTTCGTATGCGGGAACTTTTCCGCAAAATTTTCCTGATTGGTAAAAAGACAGGTATAATTTACCGTCATTCTTGTCTTTTTCTCCAAAGACATTGTAAAAGCCTGTGTCAAGAACCTTGTCATCTATGACCATACAAACCGGAACGTTGAGTAGCTGTCCGTCTTTGTCTTTAGTAGTCAGTGCATCTTGTTTTTTTATCTCACCCATAGGATCTAAGCCGGAATGCAAACTGGTTCCGCCTCCGCTTATCTTTTTTATTCTTTTTTTATTCTTTTTTGCTTCTTTTTCTTTATGATTCTTTTGTAAAACATTTATTGCATCTTCAAACTCTTTATTCGTAATAGGCTTTTGCCCATCCCAAGCATTATCTACTCCTACATAAGAGTCAAAAAAATCGTCGGCAAAAGATACCGGTGTTAGCAAAAATATGATGGCAATAATAAAACAAAATTTTTTCATAACAATATAAGTATAACGAATTTTTTTGTAAAGTAAATAATTTGTATGATATAGCTTTCAATTTTGTGCACTATAATGTATAATGATTAAGAAGTATTAAAGAGAGTTTAGAATGTTTATAAGTACCAATATTTTAATTATAGTCATTGCATTTGCGGTTGCGGTAATTGCAATTTATATTCTTTATTCAATTATTTTGTTTCAGGGAACCTCAGGAAAGGGGGATGAACTACAGCTTTCTACCAAGAACATACTTGATCAGGTTGACGTTTTGTTTGAAAAAGGTGAATATCCTCTGGTTGAGCTTCTTGGTACAAAGTATTTGGATAGAGTGCCCGAGCACACTGATGTAAGGGTATATGTTGCAAAAGCATATTATGAAGACAAAAAATATAATTTGGCAATTAAACAATGTCAAACTATTTTAGAGAGAAGACCTACGAGCATAGAAACACATGAACTGTTAGGTAATTGTTATATAAAAAAACAGCTTCTGTCAAAAGCAATAAAAGAGTTCGAATATATCTACGAAAAAGATAAAGCAGATAAAAAGGTTGTAAGAACTTTGGCGGAATTGTACAGAGATACTGATCAAATCTTTATGTCAATAAGCGCATATAATGTCCTTTCCGAGTTGTTAACCTCTGATGAAGATATTGCCGATGTACAGCTTATTATTGCGGAATTAAATGTAGAAGCGCACGATTATCCTGCCGCTTTTGAAGCATATAAGACAAGATTGGGAATATACCCGAAAGATGTAAATACCAATAAAAAATTAACCGAGTTATATATTAAAATAGGCAATTATCAGATTGCAATTGAGACTCTGTTATATATGCTGAGTTTTGTAACTGAGCCAAAAGACTTGCTCTGGATTTATGATATGATTGTTGATTTATATGAAACAACAGAAAATTATGAAAGTGCTATAGCATACGCTGAAAAATTAATAGAGGTTCAGGGCTCAGATACCTTTAAGGTTCGTGACAGAATAGCATCACTAAATATAAAATTAGGGAAATTGAATGACGGTATTCTCATATTAGAGGATTTGGCGATGATGTCACAAAACGGATTTGATATAACGGTTGAGCTTGCAGAAGCGTACATTAAAGCAAAAGAATATCAGAAAGCATTGGACAGGTACACATTGCTTCTTGATAAATCTACTCCACGAGAAGCGAAACAAGTGAATGTATTAATTTGTAATATGTATATTGATTGGGCAGTTTATATGCGAGAAGAAAATAAGCTTGAAGCATCTTTTGAATATTTAAAGAATGCCACTCAATATAACCCGATAGAGCCGGAAATATTTTATAATATTGCGCTGAATAACTATACAAAAAATAACTTTACATCGACAATTGAATCTGTAAACAAGGCTTTAGAGTTTGATAAAATGCATGAAAATTATTCCAAGTATTACCTGCTTTTGGCTGATGCTCATCACAAACTTGGTAATTTTTTCGAAGAGAAAAAGGCTCTATCTGATTTGCTTAATCTAGATGATAAAAATGCACAGGGTTATTTAAGACTTGGTATTTTATATGCATCTCAACATGATGTGAAAAATTCCGAAGAAGCTCTAAAAAATGCAATAAAGTATGATCCGGATTTAATTGATGCAAAATACAATCTTGCTTTAGTGTATGAAAATAACAACAGAGATAGGGCAAAAGAACTATATATGGAAGTTTTGGAACAGGACCCAACTTATGAAGAAGCAAAAAATGCTCTTGTAGAGTTGACTTCTTCAGAGGGATTTTAGATATCTTCAGGAATATATAGTACGCTATCGCTTAAATAGTTTCTTGCAGTATCTATATCAGCGCATTTAGGTACAATTCTCAGATATTCGCGTACAACGGATATTACATCTTCTGTAGACATTTTAATAATTCTTCTTTTGCAGTAAGTTGTTTCAATGATTCTTGCCATGTCAAATTCTCCTTTTCTGTATTATTTTTCGGCAGAAATCTTTAAAACTTAAATTAAATCAGTTCTTTGCGTTAGAAAAATTATCTCCGTTTTGAATATAGATTTGAAAATTTTCGCTTTCAGACTCAGAAACCGCACACAATTCATATCCGTCTATTGTGTAGTTTCTTAAAGAATTATACTCTTTTCCAAGTTTATATTCGGCTTCATATTTTGTCCAATCTTGATAAAATTCTTCCAGAGTTTTGCTCTTAAAATTCATTCGTTTTGCAATTGAAATAAAGTCTCTTTCCGTAATTTTTTCTATATCAATACCGCAAACAGCGTCAGAAAATCCAAGTGCGATGTATTTACCGCTGTGGCTTATGCTGAAATATTTTTGTTTGTTTTTTAAAAAGGGCTTATTGTCTATAAATTCCAACTCTCTGTCTTTTATTTTATAAAACTCTTTGAGAATTCTATCTGTCATAAGATATGAAAGAGAGTGTGTAAATTTTTTTGCTTCATTAGAAAAATCTTTGTGCTGAAAGTTTTTCAGAAGCGATGGCTCAATATTTTTTGCACAATTAACGTCAATCAAGAAAATATCCATTTTCTTATTTAACTACAAAAGGTTTATAGTTCAAAATGTTAAATAATGTAACGATATAAACTTTTGATGAAATTGTCGTTTTGTGTATAACTTTATATAAATACAGAGAGTTAAAAAGACATTAACAAAAGTTAGACACGAGCGAGAGAAAAAGAGAAAATAAAAAATTCCCCTCTCAAGAGGGGATTTTTTATTTTAAATAATTTACCAAGCCTTCCAGTGCAAGTGTATAACTCAGTTCCTTGAAACCAACAACTTGCCCGATGCAGACACCTGATAGTAGTGACGTATGGCGAAATTCTTCTCTTGAGTGAATATTTGTCATATGAACTTCAACTGTAGGTATTCCGACTGCGGCTATTGCATCGCGAATAACTACGCTTGTATGAGTGTAACCGCCGGCATTTATAATTATGCCATCGTAGTTACCTATTGAAGTTTGAATTTTTTCAACTATTTCACCTTCAAAGTTACTCTGCCAAGTATCTATATCGGCACCTAACTCTTTTCCTTTAGCAATAACGGCATTTTCTATATCATTAAGAGTTAAATTACCGTATTTTTCCGGCTCTCTTGTCCCGAGCAAGTTTAGGTTTGCACCATTAATTAATAAAATTTTCATCTTAGCACCTTATCTGTTTTTACAAAATACTAAATTTATTATACAATATAAAAAACAAGAATGAGAGGATATTATGATTAACAAACGCTGGTATGATTCAGATCCGATTTTGAAAGAAGCTTTAGAACTTTTGCGACTTTCTCCTGATGAAACAAAGACAGAAGCTGCAGGATTTATGTTGAAGCTTCAAGAACAAGTTGCAGGTGAAGTTATAGAGCATGTATATGACATTATCAATACATACCAAGGAAAAGGTAATCGTTGGTATGACAACGACCCTATGATGATAAAAGCAGTTGAACTGTTAAGAAATGCTCCTCCGAAAATTCAAAGAGTAGCCGCTTTAAAACTTCTTATTGCTCTTGAGGAAAAAAGTTTTGACGGAGTCGAAATATAATAATGAAAGATGTTCAAAAAGAGAAAGATTCCAGAGGAATAGAAATACAGAAGGTTGGTGTAAAAGGATTAGAGCTTCCTTTGAAAATTCAGAGGAAGAATGCTGAGGATATTACCATTTATTCTGTAGCGACTGTTGGAGTCTCATTGCCTGCACACTACAAAGGCACTCACATGTCACGATTTGTAGAAATCCTAAATGAATGGAGACAGAAAAAAAATTTAGGACTAGATATGAAAAGATGTGTAGAGACTGTAGCGGAAAAATTGGAGGCAAAGTGCGGATATTTAAAATTTAATTTTAAATATTTTGTAGATAAAACTTCTCCAGTAACCGGTGTTTCTGCACCAATGTGTTATGATTGCTCCTTCAAAAGCATTTTGGAAAATTATGGAGAAGAAGATGAAGAATACAAATTTTATCTAGGAGTAAAAGTTCCTGTGACAACTCTTTGCCCTTGTTCTAAAGAAATTTCAGCTTATGGCGCCCATAACCAAAGGGCTATTGTGTCTGTAAAAGTAACTTATCCCGAAGATGAACATATCTGGCTTGAAGACTTGATAAAAGATGTTGAGAGCTGCGCTTCGTCAGAATTGTATCCTCTTTTAAAAAGAGAAGATGAAAAATATGTAACAGAGCACGCTTATGATAATCCAAAATTTGTCGAAGATGTTCTAAGGGATGTAGTTTTAAAATTGAGAGACAATGAAATAATTGATTCTTTTGAAGTAGAGTGCGAATCTCTGGAAAGTATACATAATCACTCAGCTTGGGCATATCAGGCAGAGGGAGTATAAAATGAATAAAGCAAAAATAATAATAGTAGCAATTTCAGCGATTTTTATAGTAGTTGTTGGTTATTTTTTATATATTAATTTTTCGCTGAGCAGCAATTATTACACTCAAAGGAATATTAATAAAGTTCAGAAATACACAAAAGAATTGGTAAGAGATAATATAAGCAATGATATGTCAGCACTAAATGAGCCCTTTACCTGGGATAAGGAATTTAGTGATTATAAGTGGAAGTATTATAACGGTTTGATGATGTACGCACTTTATCAAACAGGATTTTATGATAAATATGTAGAGAAATATTATTTTGATAACATAAGCCCGAAAGGTAATGTCAGAGTAAAACATAAATTTAATATTCGTATAAACAGACATGCAAGTTTGGATAAAATTATGCCTGTAAGAACCCTTTTTTATATGGGAGACAGCAAATACGCGAAAAAGTATTACTATGCAATTGAGCATTTTTATAATTATTTGCATAGCTTTGATGTTCTATCTCTCTGTGGCGGGAATTACAGACATAAGAATACAGGTGTAAAAGCGTGGAGTGACTTTCCGTTTGCTCTTGACGGATTATACAGTTCCGCTGTATTTCTTACCGAATATTCAGTAATGAACCACTCTCCATAAGATTTAGAGTCGGCATACCAAAAAATGCAGTGGGTCGCAAAAAACATGAAGAACGAAGTTGGTTTATATTATCATGGCTGTTCGGAAGACGGTAGGCCAAACGGTGTTGTATGGCTGCGCGGGGTCGGTTGGTATGCTATGGCGCAAGTAGATATGCTTGCACTCATGGATGAGGGTGAAAAAAAAGAAGTTATGAAAACTCAGCTCAAAGAATTTTTTGATGCCATGCTAAACTATCAAGATTGGTCAACCGGTATGTGGTACAATATCGTTTATCCTGTAGGTACACACGATTACAATAAATTGGAGACCTCCGGTTCTGCCATGATGGCATATTCGCTTCTAAGAGCATATAATCTTGGTTTGGTGTCAGATGAAAAATATAAAAAAGCAGGAATAAGAGCTTTTAATGGAATCGTAAACAACAAATTAAAAACAAATAAATATAAAAATTTATACTTAAAGGACATATACATAGCCTCAAATGTCAAAAATGTTGTTTCTGATTACGGGAAATATTGGGGATATCTTCAAGACGATGCTAAAGGTATTGCTCCGCTGATTCTTGCAACAGTTCAATTGATTAATGCAAAATAAAAAATCCCTGTTCAAAATTAGAACAGGGATTTTTTATTTTATAGCAAGTTGAAATCGGGTTCAGCCGGTAATATTGCAGGAATTCCTTTAATCCATTTTTTTGCATCGTCACTTGCGTGAGTCCAATTTACAGATATCAAACCTCTTTGCACCCAGATTAGTTCTTTAAAGAATTCATATTGCGAATTAAGTGCATCAAGTTTAGATTTGAAATATAAATCCTGAGCGTCTGCCAGTTGGTTTATAGGAACTTCGCCCATAAGGTATTTTGCTTTTACAGTTTGATAGTTTTCAGCTTGAGCAAACATAGCTTTATAGGATTTTTCTATCATGAAATATTTTGAAATGGCTCTGTTTACAACTGAGCGAACTTGCATTTCAATTTCTGTATTAACTTCTTCTAAATATGCATTCAATTCATTCAATTCAGCTTTGCATCTTCCGATTTCAGCAATTTTGTGCCCTCCCTCGATTGGTTTCCACTGCGCACCTATGAAGAAGCGAAGAGAGCTTTCATCCAAGCCCAAATATGGCGAGTTCATCCACGCTCCTAACGGGTTTCCAGCATAAGGAACAAAAGGCAAACCTGATGCAGCCAAACTTGCAGAAGCTGCTTTCATCTGATTGTTACCGGATGTCTCGTAAGGCAGATTTCTACCGAACTGTCTTGTATATTCTAAAGACATCTTCGCATTCGGCATTATGAATTTTTGTGCAAAATTGGACATTTCAGCTTTTTTCATAGCGATGGCTGCTTTCAGCTTTGTTGTTTCAGGAGAAAGGTATATAACCTCATCAACCAGCATTTGCGTAAATTTCTCAAGCTTTTCCGGATTACGTACGTGATCAATTATGTGTAAATCAGATGTAAAGAATGCGGGGTCATTGGCTGTAAGCGGAGCAAAATCAAAGTTTGCTTTTTGGTCTTTGTTCAAAAGTTTATTGATATGAACTTTGATATTTTTATAGTCAGCTTGCATATTAAGAAGTTTTTTCTCAGCCTCACTTACTTCCCCAGCCCATCTAAGAACTTCTTCGTATCCGCATTTGCCTGTTTTTTCTCTAACTCTGGCTATAGCAAGATTTTCTCTTACTTCTTGAACATATTCCTCCTGAACCTTAATCATATTGCCCAAAATTAGAGTGTCTATGTATAAGTCTCCTGTCAGATATTCCATATTGGCTTTTGTTAAGGTTGCTTCCGCTTTGTCAAATTTGAGTTTTTTATGTTTCACAATAATATTTGTAACCAAATCAGGCGAATAAATTACCTGATCCATCGCAATTGTAAATGCACCGGCGCTAGTCGGAACATCTGAGTATGATTTAGCGTAACTGCTGTTGTATGTTTGATAGCCCAAATCAAGCCTTAGAGTAGGTAAATATCTTAAGTAGGCACTTGCTACAGAACGTCTTGCAGCGTCAACCAGATATTTTTTTCTTGCTATATCAAGGTTGTTTTCATTAAGAGAATCCAATAGCATTCCTAATGTATACTTGGGCAGCTCTTTGTGCGTAATTATAACAGAGTTGTTCAAAAGTCTTAAAGGCGGCATATAACCGACGAGTTCTCCTGTATCTGAATTATAGAAAATTACTTTATCATCATAAAACGGTATTTTTTCCGTTTTTACAGCTTTTCCGTGCAGAACTCCGTGGATGTTAAAAGATGTTGCTTCTGCAAGTTTTTTATCAACATCCATTGTTGAAGTTCCAAGCATTGCTCCCAGATCAACATCTTCTCGTCCGACAGATGAAAATGTTGGAAGTTTTCTATTATTAATTGTTTTATAGATTTCTTTCCTTTGCTCAACAGACAAGTTGTATAAAGGCGTTACAAAAACTGAGTCAACATCTGAAGGTATTTTAGATAGTGATGCTTGTACATTTGAATTAACAGGAATTACTACAAAATTTATGTCGCATTGTTTTTCTTTAAGTTTTTTTGCAATGCTATCTTGCCAGTTTTTGTTTGTTTTATAGTAGCTTTCATTCATTAAGATTGCAGTTTTCTGAATTTTTGGAACCAAAACTTTGAATGTGGCAAAATCATTAGCCGCTTGTTGTATCGGGTTAAAGAATTTGTCGCCGAAATTTCGGATTCCGTATTGATCAATTGTAACTACGTATTTTGTTTTATTTTTCTTGTCTACATAGTACTCACTTGACATATAACCAAGCGAAATGACCATTCTTGCCCGTGAAGCAAGGGCTTTATCAGAAGCTGCAATTGCTCCTTTTTGTGTCCAGTCACCGGTAAAGACTAAGTCTTTTGGGAATGACGCTTTAAAATCCGGCAAAAGTGATCTTGTAATTGTCTTTTGGAATGTCTCCAGAACGGATGCATTTTTATCCGAAGGCCCGTCAAAAACAAAAGCAAGCTCAATTGTTTTGGCATTCGGTGAAGCCTTTAGTTTCGCTGCTTGCGGCGTTGTTGTAGCAGCAAAAGAGCCAACACCTGTATACATAACCATCACAAAAAGTGACAGTATGCCACACAAAATCTTTTTCATCACATATCTCCTAAATTAAAAATAAAAACAACTCCCTAAATTTTATGTAATAAATATACCAACAAAGAATTATTATGTCAAAGTTTTTTATGATAAAATTAACAATATGGAAAACAAATACTCAGAAAATATTATAATAAAATATTCTGAAACTGACCAGAACCTTGCAATGAAGCCGTATGCGCTTTTAAACTTTTTACAGGATATTGCAAGTAAAAACGCAGAAGATAAAGGTTTTGGATATTCATTTATTCATCCTAAAAATTACGCTTGGTTTCTTTTAAAGTATAGAATGGAGTTTGAAGAATACCCTTTTGATGTACAAGAACTTACTCTGACAACAGAACCCAGAGGATATAATAAATTGTTCGCTTTTCGTGATTTTGAACTCTCGAGAGGCGAAAAAGTTTTGGCAAGAATGTCAAGTATGTGGTCAATTGTAGATGTGGAAAATCGTACAATGGTACCTGTGGGGCAAGCATTAGAGAACTGTCCATATATGCCTCCTTTTGAAAAACGTGATGGAGATTTGGCATTTTCTAAAATAGGTCAAATAAAAGAACCTGTCTTAACTAAAGAGTTTGAAGTCAGATATAATGATTTGGATGTAAACGGACACGCTAATAACGGAAACTATATTGTTTGGGCATTTGAGCCGCTTAGTTTCGAATTTAAGAATACTCATAAAATCAAAACTCTTGATATGGTTTATAAAAAAGAAGCTAAGTACGGAGAAAAAATAACTTCTTTGTTGGAATTTAAAGATGACAAAACTACGCTGCATGCTGTAAAAAATTCTCAGAATGAAGATTTGTGTTTAATAGAATGTGGATGGGCTTGATAGCAGCTTATATCGAGGGTTTATCTATTTCTTTGCAGCTGTTTATATATTCCGGTATGCAATAATTCATCTTTTGCCAACTATGTTATTATGTCTGCATTGTTATTGCATTTTGTGTACATACGTGTGAACACAAAGAACAGCCAACGCAATTATTTCTGTTAACTTCAATTTGGTTGTCTGCTTTGCTCAGTGCGCTATGTTCAGACTCAGAGCAAATTGTAACACATTTGCCGCACTGAATGCACTTGTTCTTGTCTACTTGCGGATAGATGTGATAATTTTTGTTTAAGTCATTATGTGAAGTAATTTTTGAAACAGCTGCATTTTTGAGCTCTGAAATGTTGCTCATTCCCTTTTCTTCCAAATAATTAAGCAAGCCTGATTTTAATTTATTTATAATTACATAACCGTTTATCATGACTTCTGTACAGATTTGGACGACATCTGAGCCTGCGGCAATATACTGGGCTGCATCTTGCCAGTTTGAAATGCCGCCCATTCCTAATATGGGTAGTGTAGATTTTTGTCTTATTTGAGCAACACATCGCAATCCGATTGGTTTGACTATTTCGCCAGAACATCCTCCGAAAGTTGTGTGTCCGTCAATACAAAGATTCGGTTCAAGAGTATCCAGATTTATTCCCATAAAGCCTTGTACCGTATTAATTGCTGCAAAACCGTCAGCACCGGCTCTTTCTACCGCATTCGCTATCCAAGTTATGTCGGTTACGTTAGGAGTTAATTTAACAAACACAGGTTTTTTAGCTACGGATTTTACCCACGAAGTTATAAGAATTGATATTTCCGCACTTGTGCCGATTGCCATACCAATATTTCTTTCCGGCATTCCATGAGGGCAAGAAAAATTCAATTCAAACGCATCTATTGGCGTATCATTCAGTATTTTAACAAGACTTTGCCATTCTTCTCTTTCAACAGGAGCCATTATGCTTGCGATTATAACTTTAGTAGGGTGCTTTTCTTTTAAAAATCTAATTCCGTCGCACCAGTATTTAACGGTTTCGTGGCTTAAAAGTTCTATATTTTGAAAACCTATAACCTTATTTTTTTCTTTTATAGTTGTATATCTCGGGCTTGCTTCAAACATCTCTAAGTCATCTGGAGTGATTGTTTTAATAACGGCTCCGCCCCACCCTAAAGAAAACGCTTTATCAATGCTTTCAACAAGTGCAGTCGGAGGTGCAGATGCCAGTAAAAATGGATTTTCAAAATCTATTCCATGAACGGATGTTTTTAGTGATGCCATATTATATTACTCCTATCATTTGTATAGTATATCTTACAATAAAAAAGCAAAAATCTGTATCTGCAAATACAAAAAAATTATATAATTTAATAAATAAATGTTGATAAAACTATACAATGTGTGTTAAAATCATGCATTATGAAAAAATTTTTGACGACAATTCTGGTATTTTTAAGTTTTGTATTAGTATCAGATGCTTCGCAAATATCCTATGATAAGAGTGATTTTTTACCAATTTACACTGTAATTAATGATGCAGCGTATGATATAAGGTATTATTCATCATATAATTTTACCGGTAATAAGATAAGGGGTTACAATGCTCCGATTGCGTATATGACAAAAGAAGGAGCAAATGCGTTGGCATCTGCTGCGGATAACTTACGTAAGCAGGGGTACAGATTGCTCATTTGGGACAGCTACAGACCGCAAAAAGCAGTTGATAATTTTGTAGAATGGATAAATAATCCGAATGATGCAGGAGACAAATCATTTTATCCAAATTTGAGAAAATCTGATTTGCTTAAGGGACAGTATATTGCATCTAAGTCAGGACATACAAGAGGTTCTACGGTTGATTTGACTCTTATTAAGAAAGACGGCTCTTTTGTTGATATGGGCGGAACGTTTGATTTATTCAGCGAAATCTCTCATCCTGATTATAAAAAACTTTCGAGAGCGCAGAAGAAAAATCGCCAAATTTTGCACGATGCTATGATAAAAGCCGGATTTAACGGGATAGACTCTGAATGGTGGCATTTTACATTGGAAAATGAACCATATCCTGATACTTATTTCAATTTTGATATAGAATAACCTAAATCTACTTAGTTTATTGGCTGGTATAGTTCTAATTTCCACATTGAAAATTTGAATAATAACTAAACTTAGTGTATGATTATTTTGTTATAAAGGTTAATAGGAGGAAATATGATAAGACTGTTTAATAATGAAATTCCAATTAATACTATTCTTTTTGGATTTTTTATTGTTTTATTTTTGTATTTTATGTTTACAAATGTTGATGTAGCAATAATGCTATTTATATCATTAGTATTTGCTTGCTCTCTTAACCCTATTGTTGATAAATTAGAAAAGAAAATGCCAAGACCAGCAGCTACATGTATTGTATTATTTGGGGCATTGTCTATATTAGGTTTATTACTGACATTCATATTTATGTTGGGTGCGTATCAAATTAGTGAATTAATTAAAGAATATCCTAATTATGTTAAAAATTTAGATGAAGCCATTAAGGGCAGTGCCTTATGTCACACATTAGGTATAACAAAGTTGGATATTGATGGAATGACTGCTTCTATGGCAAGTTCTACCGAAGGTGCGATAGATTATGTTGCAGGTTTACTAAAAGGCATGGGTTCAAGTTTTGCATATTGTTTAACGGGTTTAATCTTTTTGTTTTTCTTTATGCAGGATAAAAAGAGTATTAAAGAAACCGTTTTGAAATATTTTCCGTTAAATATAAAAGACAGAACTGAAGAAATTATTGACAATATTTCTTCAAAAATGGGCGGATATGTATTTGCGCAAACAATGGCTGTATTAAGCGTTTTTGTTGTAAACGCAGTCGGTTTATTGATATTGCAAAACCCTTATGCAATTTCTATCGCAATAATAGCTGCAATTTTGGACATAGTTCCTGTTGTAGGGCCTGCTATTGCAATTGTAATTTGTTTGATAGGTGTTTATGAATTCGGTGCAAAAGTACTTATTACAACACTAATTGTTATGGTTGCAGCACAACTTATAGAAAATAATTTGGTTAGACCTTATGCTTTTAGCAAGCTAATGGATTTGCATCCGACAATTATTTTCTTATCATTAATTCTGGGTGGAAAATATTTTGGATTCATAGGAATTCTTTTTG
>CACZPB010000185.1 GCA_902782905.1 uncultured bacterium | reverse complement strand
TGAAAGAGCAAAAGTAAGATGCTACGGTGCTGATGATGTTAACGAAGGTGTTGCTATTATGATTAAAGAAGGTGTTGACGTTTCTATTACAGGTAACTCAACTAATCCTACTCGTTTCCAACACCCTGTTGCAGGTACTTACAAAAAATGGTGCTGGGAAAACGGTAGAAAATACTTCTCAGTAGCATCGGGCGGCGGTACAGGTCGTACACTTCACCCTGATAACGTTGCAGCAGGTCCTGCTTCATACGGTATGACTGATACTATGGGTCGTATGCATGGTGATGCACAATTCGCAGGTTCTTCTTCAGTTCCTGCTCACGTTGAGATGATGGGTGTTATCGGTATGGGTAATAACCCGATGGTAGGTGCTACAGTTGCTGTTGCAGTTGCAGTTGAAAATGCTATGAAGGCATAAAATTCCAAAATAAATAGAAAAGGCTGTGAACTTCTTGAGCTCACAGCCTTTTTTTTATTTAAAATATTACATAAATAACTTTCCGCCACGACCGGCATGATGGCGTCCGATTATTGCATCTCCAAATGCTTTATGATCGGCCTCTTTGATAAAATTATCCGCTTTTGGAGATTTTTCTAATATGCTTAGTTTATTGCCTTCTAAAGGAGAAGGTTTCATGAAATAGTTTTCTGAATATCCTATTGCCTTTGGGGTGTGCTTTGAATATTTAAACCTTGGAAATAAAAACTTTAAATCAGATAGTTTCATATTTTACTCCTTTTTTTATCATATAAAAACACGAAAAAATATTTTTTGCTAGTATATTTTACTTGTTTTTATTCGATTATAGAATTATAATAAATCTATGGGAGAAAAGGTATGAGGAGAGCTTTCCGTCTATTTTTATTATTTTTAATTTCGATCGTATTTAGTGCAAATGTTTTTGCACAAAATATATATGAACCATATTGTCCGCAGGAGAATGAAGTTATATTCAATCAGTCAACATTCAAAGTCGATGTAATTGATCCTCAAGCCGGAACAAATGCTAAAGGTGCAAGTTACCCTGGACTTAGAGGAGCTAATCAGCTCGTTGTATATACACCGACTTTTGGATTTAGAACCAATACGAACGAGTTCGGGACAGAAGCAATAATTACAGATGATACTGTAACTTCTCTAAGCGGTGCGGATTCGCTCATCCCTGCCAACGGGCTTGTTATCAGCGGACACGGGCTTGCAAAAAAATGGATTAGCGAGAATGTTATGCTTGGTTCAAAAATCTATATTGATAGAGAAAACATGACAATTACGTCCTATATAACATCTGACACTTTTTTGTACGGCGCAAGAGAGCGTATAAGAGAAGTTCAGGATATGATGAATTATTATTCGGATCAAACAAACAACTATAATTCCAGAAAGACAGAACAGAATCTTAACAGAGCACAGGATTTTATAAACAAAGCTCAAAGAAACGGAGAAAATTCACAGAAATATGCATCTAAAGCAATTGAATACGCAGATGCTGCTATGTCAACAGTCATTCCATACAATCCATATGAACTAAAAGGTGTTTGGATTAGACCGACTTATCACACAATTGATGAAATAATTTCTGTTCTTGACAGAATGGCTGAGTCGGGAATTAACAACGTATTTATAGAAACATATTACCACGGTCAGACAATATTCCCATCCAAAACAATGGAAGAATACGGTTTTGTAAAGCAAAACCCTGAGTACGCTGATTTTGATCACCTGAAAGTATGGATTAATGAAGCTCATAAAAGAGGAATAAGAGTACATATTTGGTTTGAAACATTTTATGTAGGTAACAAATCTCCGGAGTCTAATCCTGAATACATTCTGAACAAACATCCGGATTGGGCAAATTATCAAAAAAGGAATGTTGATTCTGAGACAATACCGTATTCTGTCTCAGAACACAACGGCTACTTTTTAGACCCAGCTAATCCTGAAGTACAAGAGTTTTTATATAAGCTTGTATCGGAAATTATTTTAAGATACAGACCCGACGGATTTAATTTGGATTACATAAGGTATCCTCAATCTTTAGCAAAAACTTTTTCCAACTATGAGCTTTCAAACTGGGGCTATACAAAATGGGCAAGAAACGAATTTCACAGCATGTATGGAATAGACCCTATTGAACTTACCACAGCAGATGATTTGTGGATAGAATGGAGAAATTACAGATGCAATAAGATTTCGGATTTTGTGTCAAAAGTCAGCAAGCTGGCGCGGTCTAACGGTATACAAGTTACGGCAGTAATTTTCCCGAACAGAGAAATGGCACTTGATACAAAACTGCAAGATTGGAGAACATGGTCTTTCAAAAACTATGTTGACGGTTTTACTCCACTGTTCTTAACCTGCGATGACAAAACTGCTATGAATTTGATGGCTAATGTTATGAGAAATAAGACTTCTGCAACAAAGCTTTATGCAGGCTTGTTTGTGACATTTATGAACGGTTCTAATGCAGATTTAATCAAACAAATTCATGCTGCAAGAAAATTTTCTCTCAGTGGCTTAATTATATTTGATTACGCACATCTTAGCGATACTTATGTAGAAGCTCTTACGCAAAGTGTTTTTAGACCTGTGAAGCGCGAGAATTCCGGAAGGAGCACTTATTATGGCAGAAGATAACGACAGTAAAAGAGCTTTTTTAGGAATTTGGTTTGAATGCTGTAATACTTATGGCAGATTATACAAAAATGCTGCGGGCACGATGTACACGGGAAGATGCCCCAGATGCTTAAGACCGGTAACGGTAAGAATAGGCGGTTCAGGAACAAATAGAAGGTTTTTCCGCGGACGATAGGTAGAGGTAAATAAAGGTAAGCGTATTTAGCTTTATTCCTAGCTGTAGCCATAACAGCAATATAATAAAAAGGAGGCTTTTTTATGTCTGATAATTTAGAACAGTTAAGAAAAGAAAATGAAGTTTTAGATATTTTTTGCAATCTTGTATCAATTCCGTCGCCATCACTAAAAGAAGACAAGGAAATTGACTGGATACTGAATTTTTGTAAAGAAAACGGTATTAACGGCAAAAAAGATAACTACGGTAATATTTACATACACGTTCCCGCAACAGACAGTTCAAAAGAACCTATAATGTTATCTTCGCACATGGATGTTGTAGGTGATGACAGCCCTGTTAATATTTATCTTGACGCTGATGGCTTCATTCACGCAGAAGGAAGAACGCTTGGTGCAGATGACAAAGTCGGTGTTGCCTGCGCACTTATGTTGGCGAAGGAATTAGCGGCAAACACTACATACCCCCACGGAGGGCTTGAGATTACGCTCACAAGAGATGAAGAAACAGGCATGAGCGGTGTTGAACACGTCGAATTTGACAAAATTCTCTCTGAATACATTCTTGTTTGTGATGCAGATAAATTAGGTCAATTACAGATTTCAGGTGCAAGTTACACGAACGTGAAGCTTACGGTAAGAGGGCTCAAAGGCGGGCACTCAGGAATAGATATCGGAGACGAAACAAGACTTAATGCCGCAAAGTTAACGGCAGAATTGCTTGCCGAATTTCCGCAGGGAGTTTTTTATAAAGACGAAACCGGAGTTATAACATCCTGCAACCTTGGAGCAATAATAGCAGGCGGTGTACAAAACTCAATCGCAGCTATCGTTGAAAAAGGGATTAAAACAAACGACTACATAACAGAAGTAATGAAAAAAACTTCTACAAATATTATTAACGTGCTAGGTATGGCTTCTTATTCAATAAGAAGTGCCAGCATTGCAAAAGAAGAAGAATTGAAAGCTTTGATGTCATCAATTGTGGATAAATTTAATGAAAAATACAAAGGATTGGCGGAAGCAACAATTGAATTCGAGATGCATTTACCCCCGTTTGAGAAAGCAGAGGGGGACAGAATAGAGAGGGTTCACACAGAAGCTTGCAGACGAGCAGGTATTACAAACGACATCTCATCTTTCCATGCAGGCGCAGAAACCCATATCTACTGTCAGCATAAAAACTCAAAAGGGCAGACTTTTAAACCTATGCTTTTAGGACTTGCGGATGTTTACAACATGCACTCAGCTTCAGAAAAGGTAGATTATAAGACTCTGCTAAAAGGATATGAAGTTATCAAAAATACTTTTATTGTATTTAATGAAAACTAAAAAAAACGGCGCGGTTTGAAGAAACCGCGCCGCTTTTTTAGCTAAGCTTTTATTAAATTATACATTCGCTAACTGTTTGTAGTAATCATGTGATTGCTCAAATTTGTATGCAAAGTTAAACAATTTTGCTTCCGCAAGCTGCGGTGCCATTATTTGCAGACCTATTGGCATACCGTCTCTGTCAAATCCTGCAGGAATTGATATTGCAGGAATTCCTGAGAGGTTAGCTCCTATTGTTGCGATGTCAGTCAAATACATTGCAAGCGGGTCTTCTGTTTTTGAACCTAAATCAAAGGCTGTATTAGGGCAAGTTGGAGCTATAAGAACATCGACTTGCTCAAATGCTTTCAAAAAGTCTTCGTGGACAACCCTTCTCATTTGAAGAGCCTTCTTGTAGTATGCATCATAATATCCTGAACTTAGAGCGTATGTTCCGAGCATTATACGACGTTTGACTTCGGGTCCGAACCCTTCTGCCCTTGTTTTGCAATACATTTCCAGAAGATTCTTAGCATCAGCCGTTCTGTGACCATATCTTACACCGTCAAAGCGTGCCAAATTTGAGCTGCATTCAGCTGTTGCTAAAATATAATAAATACCAATAGAGTGTTTGATATTAGGAAGCGAAATCTCAACAACTTCTGCTCCTTGTGATTTATAGGTGTCAATAGCATTTTGAATTGCTTTTGAAACATCTTCCGCTAAGCCTTCACCTATAAGTTCTTTAACAACACCGACTTTTAAACCTTTGACATCGTTATTCAAACTGTTTCTATAGTTTTCAACCGGAAGATTTAATGATGTTGAGTCATGGTAATCGTATCCTGAAATGACCTCTAATAGCGCCGCTGCATCTTCAACAGTTCTGGCAAAAGGTCCAATCTGGTCCAAAGATGACGCAAATGCGATTAAACCATATCTTGAAACCTTTCCGTAAGTTGGCTTCATACCTACAATACCGCAGAAGCTTGCAGGAAGCCTTATACTTCCGCCTGTATCAGAGCCCAGTGCCAAAGCAGCTTCACATGAAGCAACAGAAGCAGCAGAACCGCCCGACGATCCCCCAGGAACTTTATTCAAATTCCAAGGATTATGAACTTTTTTAAACGCAGAGTTTTCATTAGAAGAACCCATTGCAAATTCATCCAAATTTGCTTTACCTACAATCGGAATTAAATTATCCAAAAGTTTTTGAGTCGCAGTCGCATTATAAGGTGAAACAAAATTTTCAAGTATCTTACTTGAAGCTGTCGTCTTTGAACCAATAAGGTTCATGTTGTCTTTCAGAGCAAGAGGAACACCCGCAAGAAGCGGAAGTTCTTCGCCTTTTGTAATTTTTTCGTCAACCTTTTTTGCAGTTTCCAGCGCTGTTTCTTCTGTTAAAGAATTGAATGCACCAAGCTTTTCGTCTATTGATTTAATTCTATCAAGTGATGCTTTAGTGAGTTCAACAGCAGAAATTTCTTTATTTTTAAGCGCCTCAAACTGTTCCATAGCGCTCTTTTTTAACATTTCTTGCATACTTTCTCCTTAAAGGGGTAAATACTTTGTGCGTCCCCTTATAAGAGAATTATAGCAGAAACAAGAATTAATAAAAATATCTATAAAAGATTATGCAGTTAAATTATCCAACACTTTTAAATCTGGGTTGAAAATTTGTTCGTCAGAAGTTTTATCACTATTTGAATTATCTCCGTCAACATTATCTGCATTTTTATCATCAGTATTAATGCCTAATTTTTCGCCTGCTTCATCTGCAGCCTGTGCTATAGTTTTACCTTGATCTTCCAATTCTGTTCCTTGTTCAAACCAACTGCCTATCTGACCAAACATATTATTGAAATTAGATGCTAAGTCAGTATTACCTGTTGCCAATCCGAGAGCTGAATTAGTAAAGTTTGCGAACCCTGCTAAATCACTATTGATTGAACCGATTGATGTTGTTAATTGCTGCAATATTTGAGCCGCACCTGCAATTCTTGATTTTCCTGCGCCGCCTTGATCTACACTTACTTGATCAAGCTTTTGAGCTGTTGCTTCTTCCGCAGCAGAAAGACCTCCTCCAGCTACGGGTACAAATGATGATGCTTTTGCCGTAGCTCTTAGTGTCTGAGCCTCAGTTTTTGCTGCGACAGAAGTTCCTTCATTGACTCCGCCTTTTACTTCCATTTTAGAAGCATTTGCAGCTTGTGTTTGAGCTTGCTGCAAGTTTTGATTTAATTGTTGTTGTCCTTGCGTGATAGTCAAATCAATATTATCTTTCAATTCACCACTGGTATCAGACAAACCCTGAACGGCTTCAGACTTTGTTTGTATTCCTTTAGCAACTGTCTCTACCTGCCCTGAAAGAACTTGCATTTTTTCACTTTCACCCCTTACTGTTCTTAGAGCTTCTACTCTTTCTGATGGTGTAGAGTCAGGTTTATTAAGGATCTCTTTATTATCTAAAATAATACGTTTGCTATCATTTAAATCATCCTGAAAATCTTTCTTTTTATCTTCATCATCTTTTATACTGTCGATTTTTTCTTGTATCTCTAGTTGTAAATTTTCTAAATTAGCTATAAGCACTTGTGCAGAAGCATTTGTTGTTTCTGCTGTATTTTTAGCAGCAGCCTGCAAAGTCCCTGCATCATTTGTGCCGGTTCTAACATCAGCATCAGCAGTTCCGCTTTCATTTGCACCAAAAAGTTTTAATAAGTCAAATAAATTTGTAACAATACCTTGAACTAACTCTGCACCATCATTATTATCAGATGAATTTGAACCGGAAACCCTGCCGGTTTTATCCAAATATGATAAATTCAAGTTTGTTGTTATTGCCATCTTACTTTTTCCTTAATACCATCTTATATATATAAAGTATTGAAAAAGTAGGTAATTTCAATGATGAAAGTTTTTGTTACAAATGTTTACAATATTTAAAATGTTACATTTTATTGAGATTTTGACATGTTTGAAGTAAGTTATTGGGAGAGGAAGTTTTTATGACGATTTTATACACATATATAACAATTTTTACAGTATATTATATTATTTTGGCATTAGTAAGCCTTAAGCCTGAGAGAAAAATCAGAGATAAATACACTTCGCGCGACAACAATATGTGCGTTGTTGTTTACGCATCAGGAGAAGCAGGATATCTTGAGAATTTAATAAAGCAGCTTAAAAGCCAATCTTACCCTAAAGAAAGGTTTTCTATTCACGTAGTATTAGACAAAGTTGAAAATCCGCCGGAGTTTATTTTTCAAACAGATTTGGATATCAACGTTATTAATATAAACAACCTTGAACCAATTGGTAAAAGCCAAGCGTATTCAATACTTGCTGAAAAACTTAGCGAAGCTCCGAATTTGGACGCATTTGTGTTTATTGATGCAAATAATTATGTAAATGTGGATTTTCTGACCAACATCAATTTCTATTTAACAAAATATAACGTATTTATTCCAATGGTCCATTATATCGGCGAATATAAGGATTTAAAATTTTGGGATTGCGTTAAACTTACATATGCAAAATATATTGCTAAGTTTATTTATAAATCCAGAACACGTCTTGGACTTACAAACCTAATAAATACCGATGCTTTTGTTATAAAAAAAGAGTTGCTTAATAAAATAGGCTCTTTCGATTTCAGAGACAAAATTTCGGAGGCAAGATACACGCTGAAACTTGCACAAGAGAGCAAAATTGTTGCGTTTACGGACGAAGTCCAAGTTTATAGAAATCCTGAAAAGTACGATACAAGAATACCGTCACTTTCAAAAAGGATAGGAATTTTTACGGAAAATTTTGTAAAATCAAAAACTTTTATGAGTTATGAATACATATTTTCTTTATTGGTCCCGAATGTTGTAACTTGTCTTTTAATCTATGCAATATTGCTGGCACACACATACAAATTCCCATTTATAGTCAGTTATTCTTCAATATTGATAACATTCATCGTTTTGGCACTTGCATTTTGTATAAGCCTATTTAACGCTCAAATATACGCAAAAGAATATTTGTATCTATTTGCTTATCCGCTCTATTCTATAGGACATATTATTAAAAACTTTCCTCCGATTAGGTTTTTCAGAACATTTGCCATTGAAAAAACAAGGAAACATTCAATAGAAAAAATGATGACAAATGTTATCGTAACAGACGGAAAAAATGATTATCAATGTCAGCTTGAACTTATTTCAGATGACGGACTTGCAAGAGTAAGGTTTATTAATAAGGGAAAATCATATACAACAAAAAATAATCACCTAAGAATGGTTGATGCAATGAAAGAGCTTATGCACAAACTTGAAGATTTCGGTCTTTCAATAAAAGTTTGCCAATCTTGCAAATATTTTCAACCTATAGTAGACGGAAGCACAAATATGATTAAAGGTTGCTGCAATTGCCAATTTGAAGGCAGAGTTGCAGGCGATATGATACCGACACTTATTTGGAATACATGCCCGAATTTTGAAAAACAGAATGTTGTAAATCTATTTTAGAATAAAAGCATGTTATCGGTGCTAATAAAAGTCTACAGAGGCGATTTTTAAAACGGTTCCATTAATTATTTTCCAACAAAACTACTGCTTGCGCCTCAATAGCCTTGCCTTCACCAACGGAATCAAGATGTTCTTTTGTTTTTGCTTTAATGGAAATGTTTTTTGTTCCTAAAATTGATGCCAGAACTTCTTTCATTCTAGGGATGTGAGGCATCATTTTAGGAGCTTGAGCAATAATGTTTGAATCAACGTTTACGATTGAATAACCAAGCTCACGTACTTTTGAATAAACATTTTTAAGTAGCAGAGTACTGTCTGCATCTTTGTATTTGTTATCTGTATCAGGGAACAACGTCC
>CACZPB010000184.1 GCA_902782905.1 uncultured bacterium | reverse complement strand
TTTGGTACTTTCTTTGTGACTCTTTTTGATTGCAAAAAAAGAAACAAAGAAAGTACAACTCAAAAATAACTAAATTAACAAATACCCAAAAACAGAGTTTACACACCAAAATACATATTATGGTGTAATATAGATTTGTTCTTTTTAGAAAACGTGTTACAATTCAAGTATGGCAGATTTAGTAGAAAAATTAAAAGAGATTGGGTTTAATACTTATGAGGCGAAGGTTTACATTGCGCTTCTCAAAAAATATCCTGCTACGGGCTATGAAGTTTCAAAGCTTGCCAACATCCCACAATCAAGAACTTATGACACTTTAAAGGTTTTAGAGGAGAAAAATATTGTAGTTTCTACCAATACAAAGCCTGTAACATATACGCCTATAAAGCCAAAGCAATTGACATCCAAAGTTCAGAAAAAGATTAATTCTACTATTAATTTTTTGGATAAGCATCTTCCTGATGTAAAAGAGGATTATAATGAGCCGATAATAACAATAACAGGAAAACAAAATATTCAGGATAAAATAATAGAGGTTATTCAGAGTGCAAAACGCGAAATTTATATGGAAGTTTGGGCTCAGGATTTTAAAATATTTGAGAAAGAACTTCTTAATGCATACAATCGGAACGTAGAGGTTAGAATTGTAGGTTATGACAATTTGAATTCTCGTTTTGGACTAATATTCCAACATGCTTTTGCAAGGGATATTGAATTTTCCCTTGGCGGCAGAATGATTATTCTGGCGGTTGATGACAGTGAAGGTGTTATCGGTAAAATATCTTCGCTCAAAAGTGATGCTTCTGATACGGATATTATTTGGACGAAAAACAAAGGTATTGCTTTTATTATCAAAGAATTTATAGTTCATGATATGTATTTGATAGATGTAGAGGAAAATCTTGTAGAACAGATGAAATACATATACGGAAAAGGGTTTAAGCGTTTAAAAGACAAAGTTTTAGGTGCAAATGCCACTTATATGATTCACTAGTGAAAAAATAGCGTGGAAATACACAATTTCATCAACATTGTTTGCCGGTATAGGTTCTACCTTACTTTGTTTTCGTTCCCATCCATTAATCTTTTTATGTTTTCTCTGTGAAGATATATGATATAAATTGCACCAAGTGCGCAATAGCAGATATATGCTATTGGAGCGCCAAACAAGTACATTATGAAAGGTGATAGGGAGAGTGCAATTATTGAACCTACTGAAACGTATTTGGTTATATATGTAATTGTTCCCCATACAAGAGCAATAATAAGTCCAACGACCCAATTTAGAGCCAGAATTGTGCCTACGCCCGAAGCAACAGATTTTCCGCCTTTAAAGCCAAGGAATAATGATTTGCTATGACCTATGATTACGGCAATTGCTGCGATGACCGGTGCAAGTCCGAGTGTAGCTCCTACTGTTGCAAAAATTTTGGCAAGAATTACAGGCAGTGCTCCTTTAAAAGCGTCTAAGAGCATTACGGTAAAGAACCAATTTTTGCCAAGAACTCTTTTAACATTTGTAGCACCGGTTGAACCTGAACCGACTGTTCTGATATCTTGTCCCGTTTTTGCTTTAACTATAATGTATCCTGTAGGAATTGAACCTATAATATAAGATATGGCTATAATTAATATCAATTCTAAAATTTTAAAAATCATACTTTTCTCCTCTGCTAGTATAAGTATACCAAAATATTTGCAAAAAGTCTTGATATCAATTAAAATCGTCTTATGGATTACAAATTTTTAGAAAGTTCTGTCGATATAGAAGATGTTACTTTGCCCGAATCGGACAAGATAAATCCTTTTTTGTTAAAAAATAACTATGCAGAGGTTATTAAGGCAGTAGATTTTTTAAATTCAAAAGATACTTTTTTGTACGTACATGGTTTTATGGGTACAGGAAAACGGCAGTTTATAAATTATGTTTCCGAATTCTTAAATAGTGATGTAATAAAGCTTGAGTATTATTGCAAATCATCAACTGTTTGTGATGATATTCTGCTCCGCTTTATAAATACAATAGAAAACTACAAAGTTTCTAAAACTGCAAATATCAATATCAAGATTACGACTCTTGCCGTAAAATTTCAGCAATATATTTCGTCTCTGCAAAAGCCTTTTATAATTATTTTGCACTCTTTTGATGATATATCGGAAGAAAACAGGGCGCTTGTAGTTTCTTGTTTTACTCAAGCGGCAAGACTTGAAAATACTAAAATTATTGTTTCAACAAGGGCAATGGTGCCGGATATTTTGGGTGAATTAAAAATAGAGAGAAAGATTTTTCTAAAAGCTTTTTCGAAAGAAAATTTTAAGGCATACATAGATTCAAATAAGATGGATTATAATTCCAAGCTTCTTGAAGATTTTTATAAGTATACAAGAGGTTATTATTACTACACGGCACTTTGTATAAAAATTATTCAGGCGATGAGGCTTAGTTTACAGGAATTTTTGGAGAAATTCGTCTTGTCCGGCATGGATTTTGATGAATTTATAGGTACAACTTATGTTAACCTTATTCCAAACACGATAAGGAATTTTTTCTGGTTTTTAAGAACAATAAGACACGGCATTTCAATAAATGCGCTCGCGGCATTGGATTTGTATGATGAATTTTCGGTTCAATATTTAACAACGAATTTAATGGTATTCCAAGTTGGTGAAATTTTGTATGTACAAGATTATTTTCAACAGGATATTGATATTTCGATTCCTGTAAAGACAGAGATTAAGCTGCACAAATATATATCAGGAATTTATGAGAAAGAGCTGAAGGAACCGTTACAAACGAGAACAATAATGCTTTCAAGACAGGCGCTTAGAGCTGAAATAGAATATCATAATAGCTGCATTCAGCGGCTTCAGAATAACGGAAAAGTCGAAACAAAAGAGGAGCAGGGTCATGAAGTGGTACAGGAAACTCCTGATAAAGAAAAAGAAATCCCTGCAACATTGGATGCAAAAATAAAAGAAGCTAAAATTCTGGCTTCTGATAACAAGAATACGGATGCAATTGAGCTTTATCAAAAAATTCTGGATGAGGAGAGTATTGATAAGGAAACTCTTGTAGAAATTCGATTGGCTCTTGCAAGATTATACAAGGCAGTCGGAGATTATAAAGTATCACAGCACTATTTTGAGCTTGTAGAAAATTATTATAAGCAAAATAACGAGCTTATAAATTTAAATTATTTGTATTATGAACTTACGGATTTGTATTTTGTAATGTACAAAAACGAGCGTGCGATTGAAACGATAGAGAAGGTTATCTACTCTGTTGACACACCGCAATCTCTTTTGGTGAGTGCATCAACGCTTTTGGGCAATATTTATTACGATATGAATAAGCCGGATGAGGCTTATAAATATTACCAAAAGGCAATAGAATCCCTTGATGAAAATACAACAGAAGAAACTCTTGCAGAACTGTATTTTAAGTATGCTTTGGCTTGTGATGAGAGAAATGACACCAAAACGGCGTTTGAATATTATACAAAATGTTTATCTATGCCGGAAAGCTCCCCATACAAAGCATTATCTTATTCAAATTTAGGTGCGTGTTATTATGATAATGAAAATTATTCAGATGCAAAAAGTTGTTTTGAAAAAGCTTATGAAATAGAAAAATCCAATAATAATTATGACGGAATTTATTATACAGCAATGTATTTGGCAAAAATATTGCTGAAAGAAGGCTCTGATGAGGCGTTAAAATACTTTATCGAAGCAAAACAAAGTGCCGATTTTTTGAACGAAAGTTTTTATATGATAGAATCTTCAGTTGCTCTTGGGGATTATTATTATAACGATATAACTACGAACAAGAAGGCATTAGAAGAATATTTCAGAGCAAAAAAACTTGCTGAAAACATGGATAATTCTGTTGATGTGACTAAGATTAATGAAAGAATAAACGACATGAAGCTAAGAATGGATGAAGAAAGCTTCAATGCGATACAGAAAAAATATGAGTAAAATTGTTATAAAATCAGATTTTAAAGAATATATTAAAGTGTTTTTGGAGGAAAATTCCAAACTTAATCTAATATCAAAAAATGATGAAAAATTTTTGTTTGAAAAACATATATATGATTCTCTATCAATAGGTCTTTTTTTTAAAAAATACTCTCTTGGTGGCTCAAATGTTCTTGATATCGGATGTGGAGGCGGATTTCCTTGTGTGCCGATAGCAATAGAGTACAAAAATTTAAATATAACAGGCGCTGACAGCATTAGGAAAAAAATAAATTCTGTTCAAATTATGAAAGAAAAACTAGACCTGACAAATTTGGAGCTATTATGTCAAAGAGCAGAAAGTATAAATAAAAATTACGACTTAGTTGTTTCAAGAGCTGTTGCGGAACTTGCGAAAATTAGCGATTTGGCACTGCCGCTTGTTAAAAAAGACGGTTATTTTGTCGCATATAAATCAAAAAAAGCGCTTGAGGAGCTTAAAAAAGCAGAGCCGATTTTGAAAAAATATAATTCAAAAGTGGTTGATATTATTGAATACACTCTTCCTTTAGACGAAATTTATGAAAGAAATTTGATTGTTATAAAGAAAAATTAGTAATTTATGTATTTTTTCTTGCGCGGATTATATGTTTGGAGTTTATATTTGTGTTGATTTACGACAAGTTTTATAGAGTTATTCAAATCAGTTCTCAATACTGTAGAATTTTTTAATGTTTCAAGAGTATAAATAGAAGGGTGCCCAAATTTGTTTTCACCGGTTGATACAATAGAAATTTTAGGATTAAGATATTCTGCCAGTTTTTTATTTATGACTCCGGAAGCTCCGTGATGTCCAACTTTAAGGACGGTTATGTTTGCGGGCAACGTTTCTTTTAATCTCTCCAATGTTTCTATTCCGGCATCGCCTGTAAAAAGCATAGAAAAATCATTAAATGTTAAAAGTGTAACGATTGAACTTTCGTTGTCTCCGACACCTTTTGCGTCAGTAATATAATTAACTATTTTCAAACCATCTTTTGAATAAACGACTTGTCCAACTTTAGCTTTATATATTTTTACGGAATTATCCTTTGCTGTTTTATAAATAAGTTTCGCTGACTTAGAATCGTGATTTAGGTTATTTAAATAAATCTTATTTACTCCCAAGTTTTTCATCAAATCAACCGCGCCGCCGGAGTGGTCGTTGTCAAAGTGGGTTACGATGAGTGAATCAAGCTCTTTTATGCCTTGGTCTTTAAAATACTTAATTATAATCATCTCGGCTTGCGATTTCCCGCCGTTATACCCGCTTTTTGCCGTATCTATCATAATTCTTTTATTGTCGGGGGTTTTTATCATAAAAGCATCAGCGTTCCCGACATCAAAAGTAGTTATTTCGAGATTGTGGTTAGGAAGTGAAATAGCTGAAATTAAAAGTAAAGAAAAAAGTATCGGTAATGCCAGTACAAGCTTTTTTAGATGTTTCTCTCGAAAGTTTTTATCCCATATTGCTGTTATATTAAGTAACAACATATAATAAATAACTATCTGAAACACGCTAGGATGTGTTGTCTGCAAAGACGCGTGCGGCAGCTTGCCCCAAAAGTCTGAGATATTTACAAGTATTGTTATAAGCGGATTTAGTACAAAGTCAAAAGTTTGGCAAATAAAATCTGCAATTGGTGAAATAAATGACAAAAGTGAACTTATAAAACCGCCAAAGCTTATCACAGACACTATTGGTACGCTCATTATGTTTGCAAAGACTGAATATATACTTATATTATTAAAATAGAAAATCTGAATAGGGATAACCCAAAGCTGTGCAATTATCGGAATAAAAATTGTACCAATAATCCAGTTTATGATTCTATATTTGCTTTTTACAAGATAAGGTGTCATTACAAGCAAACCAAAAGTCACAATAAATGACAATTGAAAACCAACGTCATTTACGTACATTGGATTGTACACAAGCATTAAAAATGCAACGAATGAAAGAAGTGAAATACTATGAGCATCACGGTCTATAAGTTTACCTATTAACACAAATAGAAGCATTAGTGCCGCTCTAACTACAGACGCACCAAGCCCTGTCATAAACACATAAGCCAGTACAGCCAAAATACAGGTGCAAATATTTATTCTAAATGGAACTCTAAATAAGTTCTGCAGGAAAAAGAAAAACGAATAAATAAAAGCGACATTCATCCCGGACGCTGCTAAAATATGCAAAATCCCAGAATTTACAAAAGATTGCTTAATGTTCTCTGGCGGTGAAACAGCGTCATCACCAAAAACTATTCCGCCTAAAATCTCCAAATTCGGTGATTTCAAATATTTTGAATGTACTTTTAAGATGCTTTCTCTATGGTCATTAATCTTTTGTAAAATATTTTCTAAATAAGTTTTTTCAACTCCAAGCTTTTCGTAACAAGGAATATCCATGTCCCGCATCGAATATGGATTATGACCGTAAAATACAGAATAAGCATTATAATTCTTTAAATAATTTCCATAATCAAACTGAGAAGGATTGCCGGCTTTAAACGGTATTGAGAGCCTCCCTCTTATTTTATAGCTATCGTAAATGTTGAGTCTTTTTTCTGTATTTAAGGTAACAAGAAGTTTCTCCGGCTTTTCAAATTCTCTTGTCATCTCATCATACTCAATTTTATTTACCTCGAAGAAAAATTTTGTCTTATCTTCACCCTTTTTTTGAGGAATAGAAATTATTTTGCCGTATATGGTTGAATAAATCGGGGCTAAATTCAAAAGCTCATCTGTAGTTTTTAATCTCATTTCAGTGTTAATTATTCCAAAATAAAAGATAAAAGCCCAAATAAGCACTATCTTCAAGGGAAAAATGTTTTTTATGATGCTCAAAATTAGTAACCCTGTTAATAAAAAACTAAACAGAACCGCCAAGCCGCTAAGACTTCCAAAAAGAGCAAGGATATATACCGAGACGGTCGCAAGCATCAACAGGTTTTTATTTTGGTAAATAGCGGAGCATACTTCCTTAAACATAGAAAAATTTTAGCACGAAATAACCATACTAACTATGTATAATTTAATATAAAAAACAATTCATCATTTTGGAAAAATAAACTTACATATATCAGATTCTTAAATCATCGATTAAACTATCTTGTTCTAATTTTAAATCTTTTATCTTATCTTCAAGTAGATACACAAAGTTATATACATCTTTTTCACTGATACAATCAGCGCCTAACAATCCTGACATTATTGCATTATGCAGAGATTCTACGATATCAATTTTTGCACCAATATCATTAATTCTTGATTCTAGTTCCTCATTCATATTCTTTCCTTCCTTTACACTTATCTATAAATATATGGATATATCTTTTATGATATGGATTAATTTTAAGATAATTCCATAAATATGTCAAATTATCTATAAAAAAGTATAATTAATAAGAGGATTTATTATGACTGTAAAAGAAGATATAAAAAGTTTATTAGCCAAAGAAAGCTGTACAATTACTGATATGGCGAAAAAGTTAACAGAAAAAACTGATAAAAAATATACATTAAAAACTTTGTCCCAAAAATTAACCAACGGTACTTTACGTTATGAAGAATACAAAAACATTGTAGAAATATTGGGCTATGAAATAAACCTTATAAAAAGGTAGAAAGAATGTAGGATGGGTGCGATATTTTTATCGCACCCATCAATATTAATTTATTTTTGGCTTTTGCGTATTTATTAAACAAGCTCGGTTTTTTCAACTTCTTCTGTTGTAGTAAATTTAACGATATCACCCTCTTGGATGTCGTTGAATTTAACAAACGAAAGACCGCATTCAAAGCCTTGAGCGACTTCTTTAACGTCATCTTTGAAACGTTTTAGCTGGTCAATTGCGCCCTTGAAGATTTCAACGCCATCACGGTAGATAGTTGCAGTATCGTTTCTGTTAACCTTACCTTCCGTAACATAACATCCTGCAATCTTTTGAATTTTACCGATAGTAAATATTTGTCTGATTTCAACCTGACCTGTTTGGATTTCCTTAACTTCAGGTGAAAGAAGTGAAATCATCGTGTTTTCAATATCTTCAAGAATTTGATAAATGATATCGTATTTCTTAATCGTTACGCCTTCTCTTTCTGCCGCAGCAAGAGCGTTGGCGTCTTCTTTAACCGTGAAGCCGAGAATTAGTGCGTTAGATGCAGATGCTAACATAACATCAGCTTCTGAAATATCACCAACACCTACGTGGATAATTTTGGTAACAATTTCTTTTGATTCAAATTGAGCAATCGCCTGTGATACAGCCTCAGCCGAACCGTGAGTGTTAGCCTTGATAATAAGGTTAAGATGCGGAACGTCATCCTCAGCAGCACCCGCTTCACGTCTCATGTGTGCAGGAAGCATAGCTTCAAGACGTTTATTACGTTCTTTTTCCTTGCGCTTGTCAACAATTGCTTTCATTTCTTTTTCGTTTTGAACTACTTCAAAATAATCACCTGCATTCGGAACTTCAGAAAGACCTAAAATCTCAACAGGAGTAGAAGGTTCTGCCTTATTAATTCTTTCACCCGAGTCTGATAACAGTGCTCTTACTCTGCCGCAAGCAGTACCAACAACTACACAATTACCTGCTCTTAATGTACCGTTTTGTACAAGAAGTGTAGCAACAGGACCTTTACCTTTATCCAAGTTCGCTTCAATTACAACACCTGAAGCTTCTGCCTTCGGATTCGCCTTAAGGTCTTGAACATCCGCAACGAGCAAGATATATTCAAGAAGTTCATCAATACCGTCGCCCATAAGCGCTGAAACATTGACTGTAATTGTATCACCGCCCCAAGCTTCAGGAACGAGACCGTGTTCCGTTAATTGTTGAAGTACTCTGTCAGGATTTGCCCCAGGCTTATCGCACTTGTTGACAGCAACAATAATCGGCACTTCTGCGGCTTTAGCGTGGTTAATGGCCTCTATAGTTTGAGGCATTATACCGTCGTCTGCCGCAACAACCAAAATGGCAATATCTGTAGCCTTAGCACCTCTTGCACGCATTTCTGTAAACGCTTCGTGCCCCGGAGTATCCACAAATACAATTTTCTTTTCATGCTTATTATCAAGATAAACAGTATAAGCACCGATAGATTGAGTAATACCGCCGACTTCGGTTGCAACGATTTTGTGTTTGGAAGCTCTGATACTGTCAAGAAGCGTTGTTTTACCGTGGTCAACGTGACCCATAATTGAAACAACGGGTGCTCGCTTTTTGAGCAGTTTTTTATCAACTTCTGTCAGAGCTTTTTGTTTTTGCTCTTTTTCCATTTCTTCTTCAATAAACGCTTCAAAATCTTCTTCAAGAACTTCAAGTTCGTATTCTGCGCAAACTTTCTTTATTGTTTCAACATCTATCAATTGGTTAACTGTTGCCATAATCCCTTGGAACATAAGGAATTTAACGATTTCAGCAGGTGTTTTTTGAATTTTGTCTGCAAGCTCCTGAATTGTCATTGGCTCGTTTACAACAAGTGATTTTACTTCTTCTACAGCTTCTTCTTTGTGAGTTTTCTTTTTATGTTTTTGAGCGGCAGCTTTTTCAAGAGAAATCATCTCCTGATCTTCTTTTTTAGAGTTATAATCCTTGTCTTTCTTTTTGTTATCACCTCTGCGTTTAGAGGAAGGACCGCCTTTTCCTTCATAGATTTCTTGAGGAATAATTCTGCGTTCTACAATTTTTTTATCTCCGCCCTTGTTGAAAGGTTTTTTGTCTCCGGCTGCTTTTGCACTCTGTCCTGCGCCTTCTTTAACAACATTTACCCCTTTTGGCGGAGCTTTTCTTACAATCTCAATTCTGGAAGGAGTTTTATATTCGATCTTTGTTCTTTCTATGTGAATCTGCGGCTTTTCAGCTTTTTTAATAACAGGTTCTTCTTTTCTTTCTTCAACAATTGGTTTTTCTATTTTTTCAACTTTAACGTCTTTAGGAGCTCTTTGTATGCGCTCAATTTGTGGTGCGGATGGTTTTAGTGTTTCTTTTTTAGGTGTTTCTTGGACTTCTTCCGGTTGAGTTTTTGCTTTTTTAACGATAAAGGCTTTTGGTTTAGATGAGGATTTTTGAACGGCAATGCCTAAATGTTCTTTTAGTTTGCGAATTTGCGCAGGAGTTACAGTATTTGAGTGAGATTTTACAATAATATCAATCTCTGCAAATTTTTCAATAACCTCTTTACTTGTTTTCCCTAGCTCTTTGGCTAATTCACTAACTCTTAAACTGTCCATCCAATAGTCCTTTCAAATCCTCGTTGCCTTTATATTTAAGCGCTCGTTTAAGTTTGTCTTTTTTTAATGCACCTTTTATACACTCTTGATTATAACAAAGATATGCAGATCTGCCAAATGTCTTGGAATTTGGCTGTACAAAAAGCTTTCCGCTTGTATATTCTTTTGTTATTTTTATTAGCTCACTTGCCGCTTTAAGCTCACCGCAAGCCACGCACTTTCTTTTATGTTCCAATAATTTTATCCTACTTCAGCAAGCTTTTCTAACTTTAATTTTTGGTCGTATTCAACCAATAAATGAATGAGCTCATCCAAATCACCGTCAATTACTGTCCAAACATTCAAGTTATGGTTAATTCTATGGTCTGTCAAACGACCCTGCGGAAAATTATAAGTTCTGATACGTTCACTTCTGTCGCCTGTTCCGACTTGTGACCTACGAAGGTCTGTTATTTCCTGCATTTGCTTTTGAACTTCCAAATCATATAATTTAGAGCGCAAAATCTGCATTGCTCGTTCTTTGTTCTGTAACTGTGAACGTTCTTCCGTACAGAAAATCATTATGCCTGTAGGTTTGTGGAATAATCTTGCAGCAGTTTCAACCTTGTTAACATTTTGACCGCCGGCACCGCCTGAGCGAGCTGTTGACATTTCAATATCTTCCGGTCTGATTTCAATTTCCACATCATCAACTTCCGGCATAACCGCAACTGTTGCAGTAGATGTGTGAACCCTTCCTTGTGACTCGGTTTCTGGAACTCTTTGTACTCTGTGGACTCCTGATTCATATTTAAGCTGCGAATAAACAGCATCACCCTTTATGGAAATGATGATTTCAGAGTATCCGCCAGCTTCGCATTCTGTTTTTGAAAGAATTTGTGTCTGCCAACCCTGCTTATCAGCGTACTTGAGATACATTCTCGCTAAATCTCCCGCGAAAATATTGGCTTCATCTCCGCCTGCGCCGCCTCTGATTTCAAGCATAATGTCTTTGTCATCCATAGGGTCACGAGGGAGGAGAAGAACCTTCATCTTTTCTTCGTACTCAGGAAGTTTGGCTTCGTTTTCTTCCATCTCAGCTTTCAAAAAAGCTTTCATTTCTTCGTCTTTTTCTTCGTGTATCAGCTGTTTTGCTTCTTCAATTGCGTCTGTAGCCTTTTTCCAAGCATAATACAGTTCAACAGTTGCTTCCATAGACTTTCTCTGTTTTGAAAGGTCTCGAAACTTGTTGTAGTCGGCTATTACGTTCGGATCAGACAAGGTTTCACCTAATTCTATGTATTTTTTTTCAATCTGAACGATTTTGTCTAGCATGTCTTTCATTTTTAAAAATCCCCTTTTGATTGGATTATAACAGAAACATAGATAAAAATCCTTATATAAAAAAGTAAAAGCGATAATTGTGTGAATTACCGCTGAATTATGTGTGTGTATTATATTATAGATTTATATTTCTTAAGCTAATGTGTTCAAATGTGTGTTATCATTTTGAATTTCGGGTTCGTTATCTCTAATCATGTTAAAAGTTCTGTACAATTTGTATCCAAGAGCCTTTAGTGGATTGGAACTAATTGAATCTGCGTTTTGAGCAATCTCTCTGCTTTGTTGAAACTTGATAGAAGCATTCGGATCTCTCAACATAAGAATGGCGTTTTGAGAATCCATTTCTCTTGATAAAACGTTATCTTTAAAGTTTATATTATATATTTTATTTATTTTCATATCCGTCACCTCTGTGAACCTTGTTTTTTATTAAGTGTTTGTTTAACACTTCATCTAACAATTTTATTATGCTACATATTGAATAAAATGTCAATAGCCCGTGTTAAGTTTTGTTAATAAGGTCGAACGCTCGTAATACAAGGCATTTCAGATAAAATGTCAAAAGTACACTTAAAAAGATTGCCCAACTGGATAATTGTGGCATGTATGCTCTATAAAAAGTTTAACAAAGCTTAAAAACGTCAAACTTTCGGAGTATTCACAAATTCTTGTTTGCATATCTTTACGTTATTCACACTCTGTCATAGTTGTGATATCATTAAAATATGGGGAGCATAAGACGTAAAAGCAGTAACATAAACAAAAACAAGTTGTTTTCAGACAGGCTCATGTGGTTTCAGCTTGTATTTTTAATTGCGATATTGCTATTTATATTCTATCTGTTTTGTGTTCAGGTTCTGGATGTACGTCATTTTAGAGTTAAAGCCAAAAATCAACGTCGCGCAAGTTCTTTTGTCATGCGCGGAGATATTTATGATAGAAATGGCATAAAACTTGCTACAGATACTGTATATTATGATATTTTTGCAAGAAAAGCCGATTTTGTTCATACTCCGGAGGAGCTTGCCAAGATGCTTGCGCCGATACTAAAGATATCTCAATATGATTTGACCGAAAAGCTCAGACAAAATATATCTCTGATATCATTAAAGAAAAATGTTGACAGGCATACTCGCGATGAAATTGCAAAATTAAATCTGCGGGAAATCCCTATGGACAAAAAAAGCATAAGGACATATCCGCAAGGGACTTTGGCTGCGCATGTACTCGGGTATTATAATTTCGATGCTGATGTTGCGTCAGGTGTAGAGTTAACTGCTGCCGATAAACTTGAAATGGTTGGTAAAAAATCAACATTTGAAATGACGCCAAAAGGAAAGGTAATTTATAATATTACAACCGATCCGATTGCTGCTACTAAACCTGTAAAAGGAAAAGATGTCGAATTAACTATTGACGCGGCTGTTCAGCACGTATGCGAAAAAGAATTGATGAAATCAATTGAAAAATTTCATGCACAACGAGGTGCTGTTATTGTCATGAATCCGCGAAATGGCGAGATATTAGCTTATGCGGTTTACCCGTATTTTGATCCTAATAATTTCAAAAATGCATCCAGTTATCAGATAAAAAACTGGACTTTGACGGATGTTTTTCCTCCGGGGTCTACATTTAAAACAATAACAGTAGCATCAGCAATTGAGCTTGGGAAAATAAACAGATATTCGCGTATAAACGATACAGGGAAAATAAAAATCGGTTGGTGGACAATTAAGAATTATGATTATGCTCGTCGCCCGAATCCAGGAATGATAGATTTGGTGTATTTGTTTGAGCATTCAAGTAATGTCGCTTCAGTTGTCGTTGCTCAAATGATGGGTCGGCACGAATATTATAATATGCTTAAAAAATTCGGTTTTGGTGAAAAAACGGGAATCGATTTGCCGGGGGAATCTGTAGGGCTCCTTAAAAATCCTAACAGATGGGATGCTTCTGACCATGCCTCAATGGGGTATGGATATGGTTCTTCTGTTACTGCTATTCAGATGGTTTCTGCTGTGTCAGCCTTGGCAAATGACGGAGTGCGTGTTACTCCTCATGTTATTAAATATTCTCCTGAAGAAGAAGCTGTTAAAATTCATAGAACGCAGGTTATGAGCCCTGAACACGCAAGAGTTGTGACAGAGCTATTAACCGAGAGCATAAATAGAGGAAAGTCTCCGATTAAGAATTCGAGTTATAATATTGCGGCAAAAACAGGGACCTCAATCAAGCCAAAGGAAAACGGAGCAGGTTATACAAACA